>NZ_JASJVS010000045.1:0-38115 GCF_035019605.1 Undibacterium sp. 5I2
ATATCTGGCATTTTCAGTTAACCACGAACGCCGCTGGGTTCCTGCCAAAAGCGCGCAGGAATGACGTGGCCACCAGTCGGGGTAATGATGCCGACTCAATACCCTTTTGCGACAGCCTCTTTAGGTCGGGGAGGATGTCAATTTGCTGCAAAAGCCAATTGCACCGCCGGGGTGACGACGGCATGGACGTCGGCTGGTGCTTGCGGTGCCAGCGGTGCGGCGAGCTGGTAAGAAAACTGCATCGTGCTATCTACCCGCGGTGCGGCGGCCGGTGTGCTCAGTGGGGCAGTCGGTGCGGCAAATGCGCTCGTGAATGGCAATGCGGCACCGAAGTTGGCAAAGCCAGCAGCACCGATAAGGCCGGCACACATCAATAAGCCGGCCAAAACCGAGGGACGCAGACGCAAGCGGAAACGGTCCAGTTGTTGTTTCGCTTCTTGTTGCAGCAATTCCAAGTCGCATTCCACACTCGATTGCGCCAGCATATGCTGCGCTTGTTCGCGCCATTCGGCACTATGCTGTTGGTTTTGACGCAAAGTTTGCATCAATTCCTGTGCGCTGTGTTCGGCTTGGGCACGTTCGATTTCGTACTGCGCACGGGCGGCGGCAGCGGCAGCGGCCAGTTGTTGTTGCTGTTGCTCAAAATCAACTTGACGCTGACGACTGGCTTGTTGCGCTTGCTGCTGCGCTTGCATCAATACAGCCTGTTGCTCGGCTTCTTCTTCACTCAGTGCTTGTGCAGCGATTTGTGCTTGTTCCAGCGCAGCTTTGGCAGCGGCATAGTTGGCGCGACGTGCCAGCAAGCGATCGGCAAAGGCCGCTTCTTGTTCTTCCTGTAGCGCCAAGACTTGCATCAATTCTTGCTCTTGCTGCAAGCGCGCAGCTAATTCACCGGCCAATTTTTGCTCAGTTGCATAGCGTTGCGCTTCGACTACGGCCAATTCTTGCTCGACCACGATCCGAGCTTGCATTTCTGCAATTGCTAAGCGTGCTTGTTCGGTTTGTTGCGCTGCTGCTGCCGACAATTCTTGTTCGACAGCGATTTTTTCTTGTTCGATCGCATTGGCAGCCAGCACTTGTTCGGCACGCAACTGGCTTTGTTGCGTCAATTCTGCTTCAATGTGTAAGCGCGCTTCCGATGCCGTGATGATCAGCATCTCGGCATCCATTTTATCGTTGATGGCTTGCAAAGATAACTGCGTCAATTCCATGCTGCGCTGTTCGCTTTGCTGTTTCGCTTGCATGGCGGCGATTTCACGCTGTGCCAGATCGGCCTTATCGATTTCTAATTGCTGCAAAGACATTAATTCATTCGCCTGCTCTTGCGCCAGTGTGGCGGCTTGAATTTGCGCAGCAGCATGCAGTTTGGCCAAATCCATGGCTTCGGTTTCTGTTTGCAAGCGCAATTGCATGGCGACATTGGCATCTTGTTCGGCTTGGGCACGAATTTCTGCGGCCTGCAGATACGCGCGTTCGGCTTGTTCGCGTTGCTGTGCTTGCTGCAGCGCGGCTTGCTCGGCCGCGGCCTTGTGTTCGAGCGTGGCCAGTGTTGCTAATTCCAGGTCGGCCCGTTGCTGCTCTAAAGCTGCTAAGCTTTCTGCTTCACGCAATTTATCGGCCATTGCTTGCGCGGCCAGATGTTGCGCTTCGGCGTGTTGCAAGGAGACGGTGAACATACTCAATTCACTCGCCCGTTGTTGCTCAACCGCTGACGCGGCCGCCTGTTCTTGCGCGGCGCGGTCGCTGGCCAATTGTTGCGCGGCGCGTTCGGCGCACAGGCGCGCGGCCAGTGCTTGTTGTTGACTTTGCTCTGCAGCTATTTTTGTATGCAATTCGGCAGTCAATTGCTGTTCTAAATCCAGGCGCGCTTGCTCAGCCGCGCTCGCAACTTGCAATAAAGCAGTTTTTTCTTCCAGGGCAGCGCTGGTTTGGCGTTTGATGAGAGTTTCTTCGGCCGCGCTGGCAAGCCAGGTTTTTTCGGCCGTATTGAGTTCTTCGAAAGCCAGACGCGTGGCGGTGTCGCTTTGCTCACGGGCATACAGCAAGCTCACTTGCTCTTGCTCAGCCGCGCAACGTGCCTGTGCTGCCTGTGCTGCCGCCAACTCCGCCGCTTGTTTTTCGTTCAGCATGGCCGACAAAGCTTGCTCGGCGTGCAGACGTTCCTGCTGGGCGGCATGCAACTGTTGCTCTTGCTGCAAACAGCATTGTGTAATTTCTGCCATCAATTTTTGCGCATCAGCATGGGCGGCCAATTCTTGGTGCAAAGCCTGTTGCGAAGCCAGCGTTGCCTGTGCCGCCAAACGGGCTACTTGCTCGGCATGGGCGTTGGCAGCCGCGTACTGCTGTGCTTCGCTGGCGGCACGCAGGCCTTGTTCTACATCGTATTGTGCGGATTGCTCAGAAGACAATTGTGCCGTGGTCGCGGCCAGCAAGGCATCTTCTTTTGCACAACGTTGTTGCATGACTTCATGCAATTCAGCCAGGCGGCGATTTTTTTCCACCAGCAATTCATGCGCTTTATGCTGACTATCGGCATAAGCTTGGGCTTGGGTTTGCAATGCCAATTCGGCTGCCAAGCTGGCTTGCGCGGTGTGCTCGGCGGCTTGTTCGGCTTGCGCACGTGCCGCTGCGGCGGTCGCTTGTTGTTGCGCCGCTTGGGCCGCAGCTTGTGTCGCAGCATGGCTGATAGTCTCTGCTGCCAATTGCTCTGCTGCTGCTACTGCTGCCAGTTTGGCGGCTCGTGCAGCGGCGGCTTCCAGCCTGGCCTGTTGTTCCAGTGCCGCTGCCGCTTGTTGTTGCGACTGCGCTTTTTCTTGCCCCAAACGTGTCAGTTGTGCCGCTGCTTTGACGCGTGCGGCTGCCGCCTCGGCGGCGAACTGTTCGACTTTCGCTTGTTCCTCATGTTGCGCACACAATTTTTTCTCTTCGGCCAACTTCAATTCACTGGCAGTACGCAAAGCTTGTTCGGCTTCAAGGCGCGCCAAGTGTTGATCGCGCTGCGCTTGTTCGGATTTGGCCTTGGCTTGTAATTCGGCTGTCAGTTTTTTTTCTGCTTGCAGTTTTTCTTGGATTGCCGTCAGTGCCTCTTGCTCCGATTGCGCGCGTAATTTCAGCGTTTTCCCCAATTCTTCGGCTTGGCTGGCTTTGGCTTGTGCCGCTGTCGCTGCTTGTTTTTGCAGTTCAGCATGCTCTTGCACTTTTTCTAAACGTTGCTGTTCTGCTTGTATCATCGCCAGGCGTGCGGAGCGTGCGGCGATTTCTTGCTCTTTGCGCGCTTGCAATACTTGCATATGTTGGCGATCGGCATGGGCACGGGCGATCACTTCGCCAGCCGCGGCTTGCTGCGCTTCCAGTTTTTCTTGCGCAGCGGCGGCAGCTTGTTTATCAGCCTGGTTCAAGACTTGCTCGGCACGAGTTTGTTCTAGTGCTTGCAAGCCCTTCAAAACGGCCAAGTTAGCATTTTCTATTTGCAGCGCCGTATGGATTTCAGCTTGTTGCAAAGCTTGTTTTTCAGCTGCCGCTGCTTGCTCTGATGCTACTCTGCTGGCGCGCTCTGCTTGCTCTCTGGCTACAGCATGACTGGCCAGCTCTTGCTCGGCACATTGTTTCGCTTCAGCTTCGCGTTGTGCTGCCTGTTCCGCCGCCAACTTGGCTTCGGCACTTTTCAACATATCGGCCACGGCTTGCGCGCGACGCTGTTCAACTTCCAACTTTTGATCGAGTAGGGCCATAGCTTTTACCTCATCTTGTGCGCTTTGCTGAGCGACGCGCAGTAATTCAGTGACATCCCTGCTCTTCTTGACCGTGGCAGCGGCCATACGTTGTTGCAGGTCGGCTTGTTCCATGGCTTGTTCCAACGTGATTTTTTCAGCCAAGTATTCGGTTTCTTGTGCCATACGTGCAGCTTGTTCGGCCGCAGCTTGCATCTGCATCAATTCGGCATGCGCTTGATCGGCCTTGGCGCGCGCTTCTGTTTGCTCCAGCATACCGCGTTCAGCCTGTAATTTTTTCTCCAAGGCATCAGCCGCATGCTGTTCGGCATCGGCCCGCAGTTGCTCAATATGCAGCAACTCACGCGCACTGTCGGCCTTGCGGCCCGATGCCAGATTGGCACGTTGGAGTAATTCAGCCTGGAAGGCACTGGCACTCAAAGCTTGCTGTTGAGCATCCGCTTGTTCGCGTGCCGCTTCAACAGCTACGCGTTCGATTTCAATTCTTTCTTTCGCCAATTGCGCCGCACGGTGCTCTTCGGCAGCACGACGACGTGCGATCTCGGTCGCTTCCGTTTCAGCGACGCGGCGCGCGCGCGCTTCTTCCGAGGCCTCGACTTCGGCGGCCATGCGCGTGCGCGCTTGCGCATCAGCATGTTGCTCATTTTCTATACGGCTCATCGCACTCGATTGCAACTCGCGTTCGGTACGGATGCGCGCTTCGGTGACTTCACGGATTTTATCTTCGGCTTCGCGGCGCGCTTGCGCCGTCGCTGCGGCAATCAATTCTGCCTGTTCACGTTTGCTGGCAGCAGCATGCAATTCTTGTTCGGCTTGCATGCGCAATTGAATCGATTCAGCCGCACGGCGTTCCGATTCCATCCGCGCTTGCGCCATGGCGTCTTGCTCTTGCTCAAGAGCCACGCGGGTCAGGGCATCTTCGCGCGCCCGTGCTTCCAGCGGTGCGCGATTGATCGCATATTCGAGCGCCATGACATCGGCTTGCTCGCGTTCTTTATTCGATTGCAGCGTATCGGTGCGCATTTTGACCAACAGTTCGGAGGTCACGCGCGCTTCACGTTCGCGTTTTTCCCGTTCCCGTGCCAGCTCAGCCACACGGGCGTCGGCGCGGGCGCGCTCGACTGCTTGTTGTCGCGCACCTTCGGAGGCCGCCACGCGTTCGGCTGCCCAACTACGTGCCACTTCGGTTTGTTTGCTTAATTTGTTGACGTCGTCTTTGGCCTTGGCGCTGATTTCCGTTTCCGCCTTGAATTGCAGTTCTGCGCGAATGCGCGCTTCCTGTTCCAATTTTTGCCGTTGCTCAGATTGATCACGCGCCCGGCTTTCCATTTGTGCACGTTCTTGCAAATCGCGCGCTTCTTGTTCGTTGGCCGCGATGCGCGCGGCACTCGCGGCTTGCGATTGCCGCTCGGCCATCAGACGTTGCTGGCTGCTGGCTGCACTTTGCTGTTCAAGCAATAATTTTTTCTGTGCCAGTTCGGCCGCTTCGGCTTCTACCTCGGCCCGTGTTTCGGCTAAGGCACGCGCCTGCGTTTCGGCTTGAAGGCGGCTTTCAGAAGCCACCGTGGCACGCGCCTCGGCTTCGACGCGGGCGATGGCTTCGCGGATACCTTTAATGTCTATGCGCGAATTGCGTTCGAGGGCATCAGGAGTACTCGTCAAATCTTCCTTTTGATCGAGATGACGATCCAGGGAAAAGTTTCCCAGAGAAAATTTATTCAACAGTGTCTGATTGCTGTCCATGTGCTACTCCTGATAATTGAGCCGTTCACCGGCACCACTGGCCTGGTGGCGCCGGAACTTCTTATCTTCGATTATCGAGCACAGCGAACACAAACAAAGCCGCGAGCAAAGCGGGAAATACCGTTCAATTCTGCTTCTACTGCACAGAAGTTTTTCCCGCCAAGCAAAGGAGCAACGTAAAATAGCATTCACGTCAAAATTAGCCGGAGAAATATCTTGAACGAGTTAGTTACCGAAATCAAACATCCTTTGGTGCAGCACAAACTGTCTTTAATGCGCAGCAAAGATACGCCTACCGACAATTTCCGTCGTCTGCTGCGTGAGATCAGCCAAATGCTGGCCTATGAAGTGACGCGCGATTTGCCGATCACGTTTACGCGGATTGAAACGCCGATTCAAGTCATCGATGCCCCTACCATCAGCGGCAAGAAGTTATGTGTGATTTCGGTACTGCGCGCCGGTAACGGCATTCTGGATGGCATGCTCGATCTGTTGCCCAACGCGCGCGTCGGCCATATCGGCTTGTACCGCGACCCGGTCACGCTGGAACCGGTCGAATACTATTACAAGGTGCCGGAAGATATCGCCGAGCGCTTGGTGATTGTGGTCGATCCTATGCTGGCAACTGGTAATTCGGCAGCTGCGGCAATCACGCGCCTGAAAGCCGGCGGTGCCGTCAGCATCAAGTTTGTGTGCCTGCTGGCCGCCCCGGAAGGCATTAAGGTGATGCAAGAGACGCACCCCGATGTGCCTATCATTACGGCCTCGATCGACCAGTGCCTCAATGAGCATGGCTATATTGTGCCCGGTCTCGGCGACGCCGGTGACCGTATTTTCGGTACTAAATAAACAATTTATACGCGATACAATAAGGCTGTGGCAACAAGAGGCTGTCGCAAAAGCCTGATGGAATCTTTTTACATCTGAAACACCGCATACCTCGTCATTCCCGCATGCTGCAACCTCGTCATTCCCGCATGCTTTTGGCGGGAACCCAGTGTCGTTTTCAGCGCTGAAAACACGATCATATCTGGCATTTTCAGTTAACCACGAACGCCGCTGGGTTCCTGCTAAAAGCGCGCAGGAATGACGTGGCCACCAGTTGGGGTAATGATACCGACTCACTACCCTTTTGCGACAGCCTCTGAAGGCCGGGGTTTCAAACCCTAGTCAGATTTTTGATGAAAATTGCCGCAGCCTTGCTTTACTTAGCAGCACCAGCAGCGAGCGCGCGTAACTTATCCTTTTTACTCGGACGCCGCCCCTTGACGCCACCGTTGGCATCGAGCACGGCCGGTGCCAACGCTATCTCGGTGGCAGCGAAGCCATCTACGCTTTCCATTTCCAGGCGCAAGCCGTGGCGTTTTTGAATCAATTCAAAGTGGGCGGCATGATCAGCACTCACGAAACTCACGGCTACCCCACTACGCCCGGCGCGGCCAGTACGACCGATGCGGTGCGTGTAATCATCGGCGGAACGCGGCAAGTCGTAATTCACCACTACCGGCAAATCACTGATATCGATGCCACGTGCGGCGACATCGGTGGCGATGACGACGCGTAAACGCGAGGCCTTGAAATCGGCCAAGACTTGGGTACGCTTGCCTTGGCTCAATTCTCCATGAAACGGTTCGGCCGCGATATGCAAACGGCGCAGCTTGACGGCAACCAATTCGGCAGCATACTTCGTTGCAACAAACACCAGCACACGCTTCCAGCCTTCGGCCCGAATCAAATGGCGTAGTAATTGCGTGCGCTGCGGCGCATCGACAGCAATCGCGCGCTCGCTAATATCAGGTGCGCTGACATCTTCGGCAGCGATGCTTATGCGCGTCGGCACTTGGCAAATGCGCGTGGCCAGTTGCTCGACATTGGCTGGGAAGGTGGCGGAAAACAGCAAAGTCTGGCGACGCGCCGGCAGCAAAGCCAAAATCTGCGCCAACTCGTCGGCAAAGCCGAGTTCCAGCAAACGATCGGCCTCATCGAGCACTAAACTGCGCACCTGACTCAAGCTCAGAGCATTGTGCTGTACCAAGTCTAACAAACGCCCGGGCGTGGCGACGACGATATCTGCCCCACCGCGCAAATGCAGCATTTGCGGGTTGAGCGAGACGCCGCCGAACAAAACCGCCAGCTTGGCAGCCGCTTGCAAAGCGCGCGCCAATTGCTCGATACTGGCGCCGACTTGCGCCGCCAATTCGCGCGTCGGCACCAGAATCAGCAGTTGCACCGCGCGCGGACGCGCCGGGGATTGCAAGTTTTGCAATAATGGTGCGCAAAAAGCCAAGGTTTTACCGGAACCGGTCTGGGCTTGGGCAATCACGTCCTGCCCTTGCAAAATCAAGGGAATGGCGGCGCTTTGTATCGGCGTCGGCGCGGTAAACTGCTGCGCGCTGAGCGCAGCGAGCAGCGCGGGCGTCAAGCCCAAGGTAGCAAAGGACATCATAGTTTTCGAAAATCACGGAGGTCGCACTATACCACCGTCGGCCGCTGCTCGGTCCCTCGTTTGTGCGGCTTTACAGGCAAAACTGCCGCCACCGCAGCGCAGTGAGTTCATCACACATGGACGCGCCGGCTTGCCGCTGTCAGAATACCAGCTTTCCACCACCGTTTTGGTCCCCGCCTGCGCGCATGCTTCTGCTACCACCTATCCGCTTCCAGCCACGTCTGACCTTGCGCACACTCACGCGCGGCGACGGCGTGTTGGGCTTGCGCCCGGTCGGCTTGTTCGGCCCGCGGGGCGGCAATGTCAGCATTGCCGAACTCGAATGGATTTACCACGGTGCTGGGACTGGGCAAGGCGAATGGCGTGGCCCAGCCGATCAGGTGGATCCGGCTGATGCGGCAGTGCAATCCTGGCGCGACTTGGCGGCCGAAATCGAAGCCCTGGCTTGCATGGAGGATGCCGGCATGCACCGTTTGCCCGCATCGGCGCTGCAATGGCGCGCCGATGAACTGGCCGAGCCGCACAGCGCCCGCTGGTCCTTGCTGCTGGAAGCAAGTTTCGGTGATTTTTGGACGGAACAATTACCCCTGTTACAGGCGCGCGGCTGGCAAATCGTCATCGCCCCCGGTTTCGCGCATGAAAGCGTACCGGTCGAGCGCTGGCATTTGCTGATCGAACAAAGCAACGGCGAAGTCTACGGCAAAGTGCCGGCTACAGCCTTAGCCCGCCAGCGCCCACGCCGTCTGGGCGAACTCAAGCGCGGCGGTCGTTCCGGCTGGTGGATGCTGAGTCTGGGCATGGAGATCGATGGCGAAGCGCACGATTTGGTGGCCCCACTGGCTGGCCTGCTACAAAGCGACCGGCGTTGGCTACGCCGTGCACAAGTGGCCGCCATCGATGATCAAGAAAGAATTTCTTTAAGGCTACCCGGTGGCCGACGCGTCGATGCCGCTGCCGCGCTGCTCAAACCCGTCATCGCCGCCCTGCTCGATCTGCTCACCGATACGCGCCGCCCGGCCGGCCCACTGCACGTGAGCAGTTGGGATGCGGCACGCCTGGAAGACTTGTGCGCGCAATTGGCCAACACCACGCGCAGCGGCGTGTGGCAAATCAGCCGCGACGCCAATGTGACGGCCTTGGCGCAGCGCCTGCGTCTGGCTGGTGCGGCGACACCGGTGGCGGCACCGGAAGGTTTGGCCATCAGCTTGCGCCCATATCAATTACATGGCTTAGCTTGGTTGCAGTATCTGCGCACGCATGGCTTGGGCGGCATCTTGGCCGATGAAATGGGGTTGGGAAAAACTGCGCAAGTACTGGCGCATATCCTGCTCGAACAGCAAGCCGGCCGCCTCGATCAACCGGCTTTGGTGGTACTGCCGACCTCGCTGGTATTCAATTGGCAAGCCGAAGCGCGGCGCATGACGCCGAGCCTGCGCGTTTTGGCCTTGCATGGCCCGGAGCGCGCCGCCGACTTCAGCCGCATGGGGCAATACGACATCGTCTTGACCACCTATCCCTTGGTGTGGCGCGACCTCGATGCCTTGGCGCGCCAGCCGTTTCATTTACTGATACTCGACGAAGCCCAGACTGTCAAAAATGCTGCCGCGCGCAGCGCCGGTGCGATACGCCGGTTGCAAGCGCGCCACCGCCTGTGCATGACCGGCACGCCGATGGAAAACCACCTCGGTGAACTCTGGAGTCAATTCGATTTCCTCATGCCCGGCTGGCTAGGGGATGCGCGCAGCTTTTCCCGGCTGTGGCGTAAGCCGATCGAAGAACAGGCCGAAACGGCACGGGCGCAATTATTGGCGCAACGGGTACGCCCCTTCATATTGCGCAGACGCAAAGAAGACGTGGCGACCGACATACCGCAACGCAACGACATCATCCAATTCCTGCAATTAGAAGGGCAACAGCGTTCCTTGTATGAAAGCGTACGCGTGGCCGCCGACCGTCAGGTCAAGCGCGCCTTGGAACGCAGCGGCTTCACCGGCGCGCGCATCCGCATCATGAATGCCCTGCTCAAGTTGCGCCAAGTCTGCTGCGACCCCCTGCTACTGAAAGGCGAAGCCGCCGCGGCCGGCATAGAACGCGCGAAGATGACCATGCTGTGCGATATGCTGCCGGCGCTGCTGCTGGAGGGGCGGCGCGTATTAGTTTTTTCACAATTTACCGAAATGCTCGATTTGATCGCCAGCGAACTCGCTGCGCGCCAGCTCGGCCACCTCATGCTCACCGGCAAAGTCGCGGCGACACAGCGCGCCGGCATCGTTGCAGCATTTCAAAACGGCGAAACAGCGATTTTTCTGGTCAGCCTCAAAGCCGGCGGCACCGGCCTCAATCTGACCGCCGCCGACACGGTGATTCTGGTCGATCCATGGTGGAATCCGGCGGTGGAAGAACAGGCCATTGCTCGCGCTCACAGAATTGGCCAAACCAAACCGGTGTTTGTCTACAAGCTCGTGGTCGCCGGCAGTATCGAAGAGCGCATGTTGGAACTGCAAGCGCGCAAAGCGCTGCTGAGCGAAAGCGTGCTGGGCACAGATGCGGCCGTATCAGAGAAATTCAGTGCCGCCGAGTTGGCGGCCTTGATGGCACCGCTGAGGGAGCGTAGCTGAGTGGGGTTTTTTATTATGCGCCGCGCTTGGCACGTTCAAGCAAGGATGGCGTGACATCCCGGCGCGCATGATCGACGGCCAAGATGCGCAACACGCTACCGTCCAGAACATAGAACAGGCGGAATGGAAAGCGCTGTAAAGACCAGGTGCGCAGCGCAATTCCTGTCAGCAGACAGGCAAAGCGTAGAGAGCCCGCACCAGGATGCTCAGTGAGAAAGCGACAAGCGTCACGAAAACGCGCTGCGACAGCGGGCGACGCGTGTTTGACGTAGTAATGGGCCACATCTTTGACTTGCGATCTGGCAAAAGGCGTAATTTCGAGGCGAATCAAGGCGGCTGGTACTGTTAGGAAAACGCGAATTTAATTAATTTTTCGCCAAAACAACTTCGTAACGCGTCGATTTACAATCGATCTGCGCTTCCCTAAATCCGACAGGCTCCTAGGAAACAATCGCGTCGAGTTCGGCAAAAAACACCTCGTCCAGCGGAAGCGCCGGACCGCTGGACATTCCTTCCAGCACCAAGGCCAAGACGCGGCTATCTTCCTCGTTCCGTGGGCCTTCACTCGCCGGCACCTTAGGAAGATGAGCGAGTTCGAGCGTATCAATGGTGGTGAGATTAAATGCTTGCATGACTCAATTATACGAGCAAGCGCTGGAAAATCAAGTAAAAACAGACGCGACCGTGTGCCTGCCCAGGAGTCTGTCGGACTTAGACAATCGAAGCGAAAAATCGCTTGAGCGAGGACAGATTTGGCTATTTTGCAGCCGATTACTCCTAAGCCCGACAGACTCCTTAGGCCAGTTTCCCCCGAAACAAAGCACTGACAGGCTGACGCAGCGATTGTGCCAACAAGACGCCGGCCAGTGTCAGGGCTGAGCCGATCAAGTCGTAGCCATGCAAGTACTCGCCTAAAAATACGACGGCAATCAGCACCGTAAACACCGGCAAAAGGTTCATTAACATGGTGGTGCGGGCCGGGCCGAGGCGTGCTACCCCTAACATCCAGAGAAACGGTGCCAGTACCGAGGCAGGTATGCCGGCAAACAAGACTAATGGCAAGCCAGCTCGGGTCAAGGGTGGCGCGCCTTGGATCAAGTAGTACGCTAATAATACCGGCAAGGCACAGCTGATTTGCATGAATAAAGAATGCCAGAGTGGCAAGGAAATATTCCAACGCTTGAGTAACACGCTGTAGGCCGCATACGCAAAGCTGGCCAAGAGCATGAGCCCGTCGCCGACTGCGACACCACCGGAGAGCAAACTCAAGGGTGCTCCGGCACTCATCAAATAGATCAGTCCGGCCAGCGATAGCACGGCACCGAGCAAGGCACCAATGCTCAAGGCTTCACCGAGGAACAGCACACCGAGTGTCATTGCCAATACGGGCATGAGCGAAGCGACGATGCCCATATGGGTGGCGCTGGTGGTTGCGGCGGCGACGTAGGCTAAGCATTGGTAGAGCACCATGCCGAGCACGCCGAGGACAAAAAATTTCGGTAACAGCGGCCAGACTTGGCGACGCGCGCGCCACACCGGCACGCTGACGAAAAGCGACAGCAATACGGCCGCCAACAACCAACGATAAAATGAAATCGCGGCCGGATCAATGATGCCTGCGGCAAGTTTATTGACGTTCGTATTGATCGCCCAGATTAATACGGCGAGCAAAGGAAAGGCAATTTGTTTGAAGATCATCAGAGACACTTTCAGTACTTGAAGCGGGTTGGCATTGTCCCACACTCAAGGAGGCGCCGCATAATGCTTTTCGGAAACATTTCGGCAGTTGCACCGGCGGCCTCAGCTTACTTTGCTTGTTTTTCCACTGTTTCGCGATCGCGCTGCTCGGCCCGTAAGCGCCGCTGCAAGGCTTGCGCCTCAAAAGCAACCCGGTCGAGCACAGGCCGGTAGCGGCGACGATCGAGCTTGCTTTGCTTGAGACAATTATTGACGAAGAACAGCTCATAACAATGGTGCTGCGTGTCGAGATACCAGGTCTGCAAGTTTTGCTGCAAACCTTGCGTTGCGAGTAAGGCCGCGGCTGCACCGGCGCTGTCGCTCAAGCTACCGGCCGGATAACGCACATCGAGCACGGCGACATCGGCGGCGATGGCAGCGAGGCGCCCAGCACCGCTGTCAGCCGCAGTAGCCGCGTTAACCTGCGAGGAAAAAACAAGAATTGAACTGCACAGCAACAAGCGCGACAATTTAAGGAAAGCAACAGGTTTCATCAAGCGATAGCATCCGCAAGTTGGCGTTGATCGGTTTCCATATACTCTTTCGACTGCATTTCGATGATGCGCGAAACGGTACGATGGAATTCATTCGACAGTGTACCCTGAGTGTAGAGCAATTCGGGGGCGACGGCGGCCGACATGATGAGTTTGACCTTGTTATCGTAAAATACATCGATGAGCCAGGTGAAGCGCCGCGCTTCCGACGACATCGCCGCCGACATCGCCGGAATTTCCGACAAAATCACGGTATGGAAACGGCTGGCGATTTCGAGGTAATCATTTTGTGAGCGTGGCCCGCCGCACAAGGTATGAAAGTCGAACCAGATCACGCCACCGGCACGACGCAAAGACCGAATTTGCCGCCCTTCTATATCGACCTGCACATCTTCTTCTTTGGTATCGGCCAGACGCTTGAAACTGTCGCGCAAAGATTTATCAGTGGCGGCACCGAGTGGCGTCAAGTAGGCATCGACTTGTTCGAGCGCACGCTTGCGGTAATCATTGCCGGAATCGACATTGAGTACGTCGAGCTGCTCCTTGAGCAAAGCAATGGTCGGCAACATGCGGTCGCGGTGTAAACCATCGGGATACAGGGTATCGGGCTGGTAATTCGAGGTCATCACGAAGGACACGCCATTCTCGAATAAGGCTCTGAGCAAGTTGTAGAGCAGCATGGCATCGGCGACGTCGGAGACATGAAATTCGTCAAAACAGATCAAGCGGTATTTTTTGGCGATGCGACGCGCGACTTCATCGAGCGGATCGGCAACACCTTTGAGTTCATCGAGCTGTCTATGCACGCTGCGCATGAATTCATGAAAATGCAGGCGAGTTTTGCGCACCACCGGTACGACGGAATAAAAACTATCCATCAGAAACGATTTCCCGCGCCCGACTCCACCCCACATATACACGCCGCGCGGCACTTCCGGTCGCGTGATCAAACGCGTCAGCTTATTCGCGCGCTTACCCTTGTAATGCACCCATTCCAGATAGGCGGTTTGCAAGCGATCGACTGCGCGCTGCTGAGCGGCATCCGCTTGAAAGCCGCGTTGACTGAGGGCGTCTTGGTAAAACTCTTGTACATCCATAGCTGCTGTTCTCAAACGTAATTCGTACAACAAAAAACCAATAAAAAAATGGACGAGTCCACGACCCGTCCATTTTAACCGACATCAACCAGTCCAGCGTGGTCTTAGAAGTTGAGCGAACGCTTATCGACCGCCAAGGCCGCTTCTTTGGTCGCTTCCGACAAAGAAGGGTGGGCATGACAGATGCGTGCGATATCTTCCGACGAAGCACGGAATTCCATCGCCACAACGGCTTCGGCGATCAATTCCGATGCCATAGGGCCAACGATATGGACGCCGAGGATTTCATCGGTCGTCGCATCGGCCAAGAATTTCACCATGCCTGAGGTGTCGCCGAGCGCGCGCGCACGGCCGTTGGCCATGAACGGGAAGGTACCGGCTTTGTAGGCCACGCCATCGGCCTTGAGTTGTTGTTCAGTACGACCAACCCAAGCGATTTCCGGCGACGTGTAGATGACCCAAGGAATCGTGTTGAAATTCACATGACCATGTTGGCCGGCGATACGTTCCGCCACGGCCACGCCCTCTTCTTCCGCCTTGTGCGCCAGCATAGGACCACGCACAACGTCACCGACGGCCCATACGCCTGGCAAATTGGTTTTGCAATCGCCATCGACGTTGATGAAACCGCGTTCATCGAGCGCCAAACCGACACCAGCGCCATTAAGGCCGTTGGTATTCGGAGTACGACCGATGGAAATAATCAGTTTGTCGAACACGGCTTTGTGCTCCACGCCCTTGTCATCGGTGTAATTGACGCTGACATCGTTGTCACCATTGACGATGGCAGCGATTTTAACGCCCAGATTGATCGTCAAGCCTTGCTTGACAAACAATTTATGCGCTTCCTTGGCGATCTGCTCATCAACCGCAGCCAAGAAGGTCGGCAAGGCTTCGAGTACCGTCACATCGGCACCGAGACGACGCCAAACGCTGCCCATTTCGAGACCGATTACACCGGCACCGATAACGCCGAGTTTTTTCGGCACGGCAGCGATATTGAGTGCGCCTTCGTTGGAGAGCACATTGACTTCATCAAACGGTGTACCTGGCAAGGCGCGGGCATTCGAGCCCGTGGCCAGAATGATGTGTTTACCAGTGATGATTTCTTCGGTTTTGCCGGCGACTTTGATTTCGTAGCCGCCATCAACGGCTTGCACGAAGGAGCCATGACCGTGGAAGAAAGTGACTTTATTCTTTTTAAACAAAAACAAAATACCATCATTGTTTTGTTTGACGATGGTGTTCTTGCGGCCTAACATTTTGGACACATCCATTGCCAAGCCTTCGAGCGCGATACCATGATCGGCAAAAGCGTGACCGGCATGGTCAAAATGTTCCGACGATTGCAACAGCGCTTTCGACGGGATGCAACCGACGTTGGTGCAAGTGCCGCCCGGTGCAGGGCCGCCCTTGTCATTACTCCAGGCATCGATACAAGCAGTCGAAAAGCCCAACTGCGCAGCGCGAATGGCGGCAATATACCCGCCAGGACCGCCGCCGATAACGACGACATCAAATTGTTTACTCATGGAATGATCCTGATTTCTGTGTTTCAGTGTTTCAGTGTTTTTGAATGGCCAATGCTGCACCAGGCCTTCACTCTTGTTCCGGAATAAAAATCCAGGCCAGCAGATAGGCCAGCACACCAGTGCCGAAGCAGAGCGCGAAAAAGACGAACAACAAGCGCCAAACCCAGGAATCGAGTTCGGTATATTGACCAAGGCCGCCGCAAATACCCCCCAACCAGCGATCGCTACGCGAGCGCCGGAAGCGGTTGAACGACTGCACGGCACCAGGTGCCGCCTCACCGTCAGAGCGCTCAGCGGCGAGCAATTTTGCCTTGGCTTGCGCATACTCGGCATCCGACAGTGCACCACTCTGATGCAAACCATGCAAACGTTCGATTTCTTCGGCCAGTTTCATGCTTGTTGTCCTTCCGCTTGCTAATTACAGATCGAGCAACAGACGCGCTGGATCTTCCAGCGCATCTTTCATCGCTACCAATGCCAACACTGCTTCGCGACCATCGATGATACGGTGATCATACGACATCGCCAGGTAATTCATCGGACGAATCACAATCTGACCGTTTTCAACCACGGCACGGTCTTTCGTCGCATGCACACCAAGAATAGCCGATTGTGGTGGGTTGATGATCGGTGTCGAGAGCATGGAACCGAAGGTACCACCATTGGAGATCGAGAAAGTACCGCCCGACAGATCGTCGAGTGTCAGCTTGCCGTCTTTGGCTTTGGTACCGAATTCGCCGATTTTCTTTTCGATTTCAGCAATCGTCATTTGATCCGCATTGCGCAAAATAGGCACGACCAAACCGCGTGGCGAACCGACTGCGATACCGATATCGAAATAACCGTGGTAGACGATGTCATTACCATCGACCGAGGCGTTGACGATAGGGTATTTTTTCAATGCAGCAACGGCAGCCTTGACGAAGAAAGACATGAAACCAAGTTTCACACCATGTTCTTTTTCAAATTTGTCTTTGTACTTATTGCGCAATTCCATGACCGGTGCCATGTTGACTTCATTGAATGTAGTCAAAATTGCATTGGTCGATTGCGATTGCACCAGACGTTCGGCGATACGGGCACGCAAACGGCTCATTGGCACACGCTCTTCCGGGCGGTCGCCGAGTTTAGCCGGTGCCGGCGCACTGACTTGTTGCAGTGCCGGTTTGCTGGCCACTGCTGCGGCCAGAGGTGCCACAACTGGTGCGGCTTTCGCTGCGACCGCGCCCAAGGCATCGCCTTTGGTAACGCGACCATCTTTACCGGAACCATCAACTTGGCCGGCCGACAAACCGTTTTCTGCCAAAATTTTAGCGGCAGCAGGCATGGCGATGCCAGCGGCTGATTTCGCGTCCGGGCTAGTCGCAGCAGCGGCAGCAACGTGCGGTGCAGCCGAAACTTCCATCGGGCTGACTTTAACTGTGCCATCGGTATCGATGATGGCGATGATTTCGCCAGCGACGACGGTACTGCCATCGCCGCGAATGATTTGGGTGATCACGCCAGCGCTCGGCGCAGGCAATTCCAGTACCACTTTATCGGTTTCGACGTCGACCAGATTTTCATCACGGGTGACGGCTTCGCCGATTTTTTTATGCCATACCAACAGCGTCGCTTCGGCGACAGATTCAGATAACTGCGGTACTTTAACTTCGATAATTGCCATTTTTTTTACTCTCCGATTCGGGTAGCCAAATGCTGCGACAAGTATTTGCCGCAGCATTGCGTCATTATTTAGTCAGGACAAAGCCTTTAAGCTTGGAAAAAGCCGTTTCCAGCAATGCTTTTTGTTGCGCATAGTGTTTGTCGTAGTAACCGACAGCAGGTGATGCGCTGGCAGGACGACCGGCGTAAGCCAATTTTTGGCCGTCTTCCATGCTTTCAAAAATATTGTGTTGGATCTGGAACCATGGGCCCTGATTTTGCGGCTCATCCTGCGCCCAGACCAATTCTGTCATGGCCGGGAATTTTTTCAATTCAGCCACGAAGCTCTTGTGCGGGAATGGATACAACTGCTCGACACGAATGATGGCGGTATCAGTCTGCGCGCGTTCTTTGCGTGCATTGACCAGATCGTAATAGACCTTGCCCGAGCAAGCGATGACACGTTTGACTTTATGCGCATCAATTTTTTCGTCGACTTCACCGATGACAGTATGGAAGCTGCCTTTCGCTAATTCCGACAAAGGCGAACCGGCATCTTTATTACGCAACAAAGATTTCGGCGTCATGATCACCAGTGGCTTACGGAACTGACGAATCATTTGGCGACGCAACAGATGGAAGATTTGCGCAGCCGAAGTCGGTTGCACTACTTGCATGTTGTTGTCTGCGCACAATTGCAGGAAACGCTCAGGACGTGCCGACGAGTGTTCCGGACCTTGACCTTCATAACCATGCGGCAACATCATCACCAAGCCCGAAGCACGGCCCCATTTGACTTCGCCGGAGCTGATAAATTGGTCGATAACCACTTGCGCGCCATTGGCGAAATCGCCGAACTGGGCTTCCCAAATGGTCAGCGTATTCGGCTCGGCCGTTGAGTAACCATATTCAAACGCCAGCACCGCTTCTTCGGATAAGACTGAATCGATGACGGTGAATGGTGCTTGACTGTCAGAGACGTTTTGCAAAGGAATGTAAGTACCGGAATCCCAACGCTCACGTTTTTGATCATGCAACACAGCATGACGATGAACGAAGGTACCGCGGCCAGCATCTTGCCCGGTCAAACGGATGGCATAACCGGACGAGACCAAGGAAGCGTAAGACAAATGCTCGCCCATACCCCAATCGAGATTCATTTCGCCACGACCCATGGCAGCGCGGTCACCCAGCACTTTTTCGACCAAACTATGCGGCTTGAAACCTTCCGGTACGACCGTGATGCGCTCGGCCAAACGTTTCAGTTCCGACAGCGGCACGGCGGTATCGGCTGCATCAGTCCATTTACGGTTGAGGAAAGGAATCCAATCGACCGCATATTTATTTTTGAAGTTAGAAATAACCGGATCATGCGTATGCTTACCAGCATCCATGGCATCGCGGAATTCCTTAACCATGGCGTCGCCGCCATCAGCTGGAATGGTTCCCTGAGCCGACAATTTGTCGGCGTACATTTTACGGGTACCCGGATGTTGCGCGATTTTTTTATACATCAGCGGCTGAGTCAGCGCTGGGGTATCTTGCTCATTGTGACCAAGCTTACGGAAGCAAATGATATCGACGACGACATCTTTTTTGAATTCGGTACGGTAGTCGAGCGCAATTTGAGTTGCCAACACCACGGCTTCAGGATCATCTGCATTGACGTGCAAGACAGGTGCTTCGATCATTTTCACAACGTCCGAGCAATACAAAGTCGAACGCGAATCGCGTGGATCAGAGGTGGTAAAACCGATCTGATTGTTGATCACGATATGCATCGTGCCGCCCGTACCATAACCACGGGTCTGCGCCAGGTTCAAGGTTTCCATCACCACACCTTGGCCGGCAAACGCCGCATCGCCATGCACGAGGATAGGCAAGACTTCGGAACCGTCTTTATCGCCACGGCGATCCATACGCGCCTTGACCGAACCTTCAACCACAGGGTTGACGATTTCCAGATGCGAGGGATTGAAAGCCAGCGACAGATGGACCGGACCGCCTGGGGTCGTCACATCGGAAGAGAAACCTTGGTGATATTTAACGTCGCCGGCAGGCAAATCGTCGCCGTGCTTGCCTTCAAATTCAGCAAACAAATCTTGCGGCATTTTACCGAGGGTATTGACCAGTACATTCAGACGACCGCGATGGGCCATGCCGATCACGATTTCTTGTACGCCACTCTCACCGGCACGTTGAATGGTTTCATCCATCGAGGCGATGAAACTTTCTCCGCCTTCGAGCGAGAAACGTTTCTGACCGACATAACGTGTATGCAAGTAACGCTCCAAGCCTTCGGCCGCGGTCAAGCGATCGAGAATGTGTTTTTTCTTTTCTGCAGTAAACGTTGGCGTCGAACGGATCGATTCCAATTTTTGTTGCAACCAGCGTTTTTCGACCGGATCGCTGATGTACATGAATTCAGCGCCTATCGAACGGCAATAGGTGTCGCGCAAGGAATTGAGCAAGTCGCGCAAAGACGATGTTTCAGTACCGAAATAGGTATTGCTGATGTTGAACTGGAGATCCATGTCCGCATCAGTGAAGCCATAGAAGCTCGGTTCGAGTTCAGGCAAATTGGGACGTTCTTGGCGCTGCAAAGGGTCAAGGTTGGCCCAGTGGCTGCCGAGGAAGCGGTAGGCGGCGATCAGTTGTTGAGCTGCAACACGTTTGCGACCCATATCGGAATCGGCAGTGGAGTTGACTGTGCGAACCGCACCTTGTTTGGCGCGTTCGGCAAACGAAGCGATTACCGGAGCATGGGCAACGTCAGGCTTGGAAGAGCCATCACCGGCTGGCACATTTTGCATCGCATCAAAATACGAGCGCCAGTTATCTGGAACGGAACCAGGGTTATTGAGGTAGGCCTCATACAATTCTTCTACGTACGGCGCATTGCCGCCGAACAAGTACGAGTTAGCGTTATATTGTTGCATCATCTTGCTCACCTTTCTTCGCGTTTCGCGAGATTAGCGGGTTAATCTAACCTTCCGCGACACGGCCTGACCGGTTAGCGGATTGCACATCAAGTTGTGGGGAAGGGCTGGTTTCAAACTATTCTCTTCAGAGTCAAAACAGGTGCAACAAAGACTGATTTTTTTGATTCTAAACAAAAACACATCTAAAATTTACTTTCGAGCGCAAGCATAGCATATTTTTTTCTATAAAGAAAAAGCGCGTCACAGCGACGCGCTTTTTTTAATGTTGCACTGCAGCTAGATCGGCGCTTAACGCTTGTCTATTGCCGGTACATCGCGTTTTGGCGCGCCGACAAACAATTGACGTGGACGGCCGATTTTTTGCTCTGGATCAGAAATCATTTCTTTCCACTGAGCAATCCAACCTACGGTGCGTGCCAGCGCAAAAATGCCGGTAAACAAAGAAGTCGGGATGCCAAGAGCGCGCTGTACGATACCTGAGTAGAAATCGACGTTAGGATAGAGCTTGCGGCTGACGAAATAATCATCTTCCAACGCAATTTTCTCCAAAGCCATGGCCAATTTAAACAGTGGATCATCTTGCAGACCGAGTTCTTGCAATACTTCGTAGCAAGTTTCACGCATCAACTTGGCGCGCGGATCGTAGTTTTTGTAAACACGGTGACCGAAGCCCATCAATTTGACACTGGAATTCTTGTCTTTCACCTGGGCGATGAATTCAGCAATATTGTCAACGCTGCCGATTTCTTCGAGCATGCTCAAGGCTGCTTCATTGGCGCCGCCATGTGCCGGACCCCACAAACAAGCAATACCTGCGGCGATACAAGCAAACGGATTGGCACCCGAAGAGCCGGCCAGACGGACGGTGGAAGTCGACGCATTCTGCTCATGATCAGCATGCAAGATCAAGATACGATCCAAGGCGCGTACCAGTACTGGATTGACTTTGTACTCTTCACAGGGAGTCGAGAACATCATGTGCATGAAGTTCGCGCTGTACGACAGGTCATTGCGTGGATACACGAATGGTTGACCGATCGAGTATTTATACGCCATCGCTACCAAGGTTGGCATTTTGGCTATCAAACGAATCGCCGAGACTTCACGGTGACGCGGATTGTTGATATCGAGCGAATCATGGTAGAACGATGCCAAGGCACCGACGGTACCGACGAGTACCGACATCGGATGGGCATCCCGACGGAAACCGCGGAAGAAAAATTGCATTTGTTCATGAACCATCGTGTGGTTCGTGACTGTCGCAACAAATTCGTCTTTTTCTTTCGCGTTTGGCAATTCGCCATTCAACAGCAGGAAGCAGGTTTCGAGGAAATCGCCGCCGTTTTCTGCCAATTGTTCGATAGGATAGCCGCGATACAGCAACTCGCCTTTATCGCCATCGATGTAGGTGATCGAGGAATTACATGCCGCAGTCGACATGAAACCGGGATCATAGGTAAACATGCCGGTCGTTGCATACAATTTACGAATGTCGATGACATCAGGACCGATGGTACCCTTGTAAATTGGCATATCCAATGATGGCGTGCCATCAGAGAATGACAGGGTTGCTTTAGCTTCAGAATTAGTCATGGCTCTTCCTTCAAATCAGAGGTGAGTCGTTAATCAAAAAAACACAAATAAAATCTTTTGGAAAGCGCGGATTGCCTCCGCACTTCCATTCTTCAGGCAAGGCGCAAGCGGGCTATCAGAGCATGGATATGAGGCAAATCCACTTCTGCTTCCGGCTCTTTCTTTGCCATGATCAAGTCCATCAACACATTGTCCGACAAATCCATCAAACGGCTGAACGCATCCACTTCCTCATCATTGAGCTCGGCCTCGTATTGATCGAGAAAGCGCGTCAGTATCAGGTCATTTTCCAGCAAACCGCGCCGTGCACGCCAGCGCAGACGGGCACGTTTGACAGGATCACTTTGATGGGAATCGCTTGCAATTTCAGACATGTTGTTTTTCTCTCTATGTATTCCATTTCATGCAGCTCTTGAGTAAAAACTGCATGAAATGAAAGCGCGCCAACCAGGCCACGCTCTCACTGAAAGGTGCGACGCTTAGACTGCGCGACGGACCATCAATTCCTTGATTTTACCGATTGCCCGGGTCGGATTGAGACCTTTAGGACAAACATCGACGCAATTCATAATCGTATGGCAACGGAACAAGCGATACGGATCTTCCAGATTGTCGAGGCGCGCGCCAGTGGCTTCATCACGTGAATCGGCGATGAAACGATAGGCTTGCAACAAACCGGCCGGGCCGACGAACTTGTCCGGATTCCACCAGAACGATGGGCATGATGTCGAGCAGCAAGCGCACAGAATGCACTCGTACAAGCCATCAAGCTCTTCGCGTTCTGCCGGCGATTGCAGACGTTCTTTTTCAGGCGGAATCGATTCGTTCATCAGGTAAGGCTTGATCGAATTGTATTGCTTGAAAAATTGCGTCATATCGACGATCAAATCGCGAATCACCGGCAAACCTGGCAATGGACGCAACACGATAGGCTGAGTTAATTCATTGAGATTGGTAGTGCAAGCCAAACCGTTTTTACCATTGATATTCATCGCATCGGAACCGCACACACCTTCACGGCATGAACGACGCAGCGCCAGCGAATCATCGACGTCAGCTTTGATGCGTTGCAAAGCATCGAGCAACATCTTGTCGGTATCTTGCAGCTCGACCGTCAGGTCTTGCATATACGGCTTGGCATCCTTGTCCGGATCGTAGCGGTAAATTTTAAATTGCAGTGTACGTGCCATGGTATTTTCCCTGTTCTTATTAGAAGGTACGTGCTTTCGGCTCGAAAGTCGCCACGGTCAAAGGCTTGGTATTGACCGGCTTGTAATCGAGACGATTACCTTCCGAGTACCAGAGCGAATGCTTCATCCAATTGACGTCATCACGTTTTTCATAATCGCGATGAGCGTGGGCACCGCGCGATTCTTTGCGCGCAACCGCTGAAGTGATGGTCGCTTTGGCGGTTTCTATCAAATTATCGAGTTCCAAGGCTTCGACACGTGCAGTATTGAAGACTTTCGACTTATCTTTGAACGAGACATGTTTGCGACGTTCATCGAGTACCATGATTTCTTTGTAGCCCTGTTGCAGCAACTCATCCGTACGGAATACGCCGCAATACTGCTGCATCGTGCCACGGATGGCATTGGCAACATCTTGCACGCGCTCCGAACCGGTGTTCGATTCGGCCTTGGCCAAACGAGACAGCGCCAGATCAGCCGCATCAGACGGCAAATCTTTATTACTACGCGCTTTGAGGTTGCTGGCAACGATATGATTACCGGCAGCACGACCGAATACCAACAGATCGAGCAGCGAATTGGTACCGAGACGATTGGCACCATGCACAGAAACGCAGGCACATTCACCGATCGCATACAGACCTTGCACGATTTCACTGCTGCCATTTTTCGGCGCAATCACCTGACCGTGAATATTGGTCGGGATACCACCCATCTGGTAGTGAATCGTCGGTACCACTGGAATCGGTTCTTTAGTCGCATCAACGTTGGCAAACTTGTGCGCGATTTCCAAAATCGATGGCAAACGCTTCTGTATCGTTTCCGCGCCAATGTGTCGCAAATCGAGCAAGACGTGATCTTTATTCGGACCGCAACCGCGACCTTCTTTGATTTCCTGATCCATAGAACGCGACACGAAATCGCGTGGTGCCAGATCTTTCAAAGTTGGCGCATAGCGTTCCATGAAGCGTTCACCCTGGCTATTGACCAGAATCCCACCCTCACCGCGCACCCCTTCGGTAATCAACACGCCGGCACCGGCGACGCCGGTCGGGTGAAATTGCCAGAATTCCATATCTTCAAGCGGCAAACCAGCCCGCGCCGCCATACCCATACCGTCGCCGGTATTGATGAAGGCATTGGTCGAAGCAGCCCAGATACGACCGGCACCGCCGGTAGCAAAAATCGTCTGCTTGGCTTCAAGCATCATGACTTCGCCCGTTTCCATTTCCAGCGCAACCACACCGAGCACATCGCCAGCGGCATCCCGAATCAAATCGATCGCCATCCATTCGACGAAGAAATGAGTGCGTGCGCGGACATTGCGTTGATACAGCGTGTGCAACAAAGCATGACCGGTACGATCGGCTGCGGCGCACGCGCGCTGCACTGGTTTTTCACCGAAATTCGCCGTGTGGCCGCCGAACGGACGCTGATAAATCGTGCCATCCGCATTGCGATCAAAAGGCATGCCGAAATGCTCAAGCTCGTAGACTACTTTTGGTGCTTCGCGACACATGAACTCAATCGCGTCTTGGTCGCCGAGGTAATCGGAGCCCTTGACGGTGTCAAACATGTGCCAGTACCAACTATCTTCGGACATATTGCCCAAAGAAGCACCGATACCACCTTGCGCTGCTACAGTATGCGAGCGCGTTGGGAAAACCTTAGACAGTACTGCGACGTTCAGACCCGCTTCAGCCAATTGTAGCGAAGCGCGCATGCCAGAGCCGCCGGCACCGATGATAACCGCGTCAAAGCGACGGCTAGGGATTGTGGATTTAATTGCAGCCACGTTTATATTCTCCACAAAATCTGTGCGGCATAGCCGACACAAGCAATCAGCCACACGATGGTAGCCACCTGAAAGATCAAACGAATAAAGACATTATGTGTGACATAGTCCATCCAGACATCGCGCATCCCCACCCAAGCGTGGTAGAGCAAGCAAACGATGACGGCGAAAGTTGCCATTTTGAACCATTGATGAGCGAAAATGCCGGCCCAGCCTTCGTAACTGAAATTCGAACCGGTCAAGAACATCACCAGCAGCAAAACAGTGTAAATAGCCATGACGATGGCGGTCGCACGTTGCGCCAGCCAGTCACGCAAACCGTAATGCGCGCCGACAACGAGGCGATGTGGGCCGATATTGTTATTTGCCATTTAAAATACTCCAAACAATTTCAATGCGACTAAGGCTGTCAGCGTCAAACTCAACGCCAACACCGTCACGGCCGATTGACGTGCAGTGTGCTTATCGAGACCATAATGAAAGTCCATGAACAAATGACGAACACCAGCGCAAAAATGGTGCAAAAAGGCCCAAGACAAAGCCAAAATTACTAACTTCACGAACACACCCGATGCCAAACCCTGCAACTCCGCGAACGACAGTTCCGATGTCAAGCTCTTATCCAACAAGAACAAAATAAACGGCAACAACAAAAACATCACTATCCCACTGACGCGATGCAATATCGATACGAAGCCGGCCAGCGGCAATCGGTACCCAGTTGCATCAATCAGGCGCATCACGCCGAAACGTGGCCTGCTCTTCACTACTTCAGACATAAATAATCTCCCCATTAACTAGTCTGTACAAAAATCATGCAATTTTCGCTCATTTTGATGCATCGCATCAACAAAAATGAAGGTGTTATGCAAAACATCGACATCTTAATCCCAATTATGAATACGCGCTTGTTGCGTTGCGCCAAATCCAGCGGGTATCAGGCTTAACTGAGCTCATTGCGATAATGATGATGCCGCGTCAAGTACAAACCGCGCCGCAACTCCACCGGTTTATCGCCGTAAGTGAACGAGACTCGCTCCACATTGAGCAGCGGCGTCCCGATCGGCAACTCCAACCACTGCGCACTGACGGCATCGGCGCAGACCGCACGAATTTGTTCCGAGGCGCGGATCATGTGGGTGCCGAACTCGCTTTCAAACAAGCCGTACATCGGCCCCTTGTATTCGGTCAAACGCTCGGCCGTCAAGCCCTTGAAGATAGCCCCGGGCAACCAGAGGTCGTCGAGAATCGTCGCCACGCCGGAAAAATACTGGACGCGCCGTATGAACACGACCGAGTCGCCCGACTTGAGATCAAGCATGCGCGCCACTTCGGCCGGCGCACGGACACGTCGGACTTCGATGATTTTATTTTCCGGATAATGCGGCACACCTTCGTCGGGGGCCAGGCGTAAGAAACGGAATTGTGAGCGCGCCTCGTGGTGCGTCGCCACAAAAGTGCCCTTCCCTTGGCGGCGTACCACCAAATTTTCGGCCGATAATTCATCGATGGCTTTGCGCACCGTCCCTTGACTGACCTTGAAACGTGCCGCCAATTCCATCTCACTCGGAATCAGTTCGCCCGGCTTCCATTCGCCCGACTGCAGACTCTGAGTAATCAGAGACTTGATTTGCTGATACAGAGGACTGAAGGTCGGCGACAAGCTGGTCGCCGCGCTGCCGGTACCCACGCCGCCCGAATTGGTGACAGAAACAGCGGCATTTGGTGTGATTGAATTCATAGACTGCGATTTCACCACAAAAACACCCGTTCCGTCCAGAACAAACTACTCAGTAATATGTCTTATATAAGACATAAGATAGTCATTGACACTTGCATCGACAACACATAAACTCCGGTACCAACCGGTATCAGACCAATGTACGAGGCCTATTTAGTTTCATTCTACCGAGTAATATAGCGGGAACGGCGACAAAGTAAAGCAGCAAAACAGAAATTACTGCTGACTGCGCTTGATTAGACTCACAATTTGACTGACGGCCGGCTTGATCAAAGGTATCATAGAAGAATTTACTTGCTGCGCATGCAATCTTGGTATGGCGACATGCGCTGCGGCACAGTTTGAACATCGTTTTTTCACCACTTCGGAGAAGCATCATGGCTAAATCCCCTATGCGCGTAGCAGTGACCGGCGCTGCCGGTCAAATCGGTTATTCCCTTCTGTTCCGCATCGCCAACGGCGACATGCTCGGCAAAGACCAACCGGTCATCTTGCAATTGCTGGAAATTCCTGACGAAAAAGCGCAAAAAGCGCTCAAAGGCGTCATGATGGAAATCGACGATTGCGCCTTCCCATTGCTGGCTGGCATGACTGCCCACAGCGACCCGATGACTGCATTTAAAGACATCGACGTTGCCCTGCTGGTTGGCGCACGTCCACGCGGCCCTGGCATGGAACGCAAAGATTTACTCGAAGCCAATGCACAGATTTTCACCGTACAAGGCAAGGCACTCGACGCTGTCGCTTCACGCAATGTCAAAATCTTGGTAGTCGGTAACCCAGCCAACACCAATGCTTACATCGCGATGAAATCGGCCCCGAGCCTGCCAGCGAAAAACTTCACAGCCATGTTGCGCCTCGATCACAACCGTGCCTTGTCTCAAGTCGCGGCCAAAATCGGCAAGCCAATTACTGCCATCGAGAAATTGTGCGTTTGGGGCAATCACTCGCCAACCATGTATGCTGACTACCGTTTCGCTACGGCCGACGGCGCAGCAGTCAAAGATTTGATCAACGACCAAGTATGGAACAAAGACGTGTTCCTGCCTACCGTTGGCAAACGTGGTGCCGCCATCATTGAAGCGCGCGGTTTGTCGTCGGCTGCGTCGGCTGCCAATGCCGCCATCGACCACGTGCGTGACTGGGTCTTGGGTACGAATGGTAAATGGACTACCATGGGCATCCCTTCGGATGGCTCTTACGGTATTCCTGAAGGCACCATGTTCGGTTTCCCAGTTACCACAGAAAACGGCGAATACACGATAGTCCAAGGTTTGGAAATCAATGAATTCTCGCGCGAACGGATTAACCTCACACTCAAAGAATTGCAAGAAGAGCGTGATGGCGTCAAACACCTGGTAGGCTAAGCAGGAAACGGGCAGCAGTCGTGCTGCCCGTTCTTTTTTTTCAGCAAAGACCGATGCATCCTTCTCAAGCCCTCTTCCAAGATCAAGTCCTGCCGCGCTTGCTGCCGGTGTGCGATCATTATGCGGGCGCGGAAAAGCTGATGCGCAAAGCCCTCAGTCTGCAACAAGAATTCGGTCCCCTGTTCGATATCACTTTCGACTGCGAAGATGGTGCCGCGACCGGCAATGAAGCCACGCATGCGCACATGGTCGCCACCCTGATCAACAGTGCGGACAATCGGTATCAACGCGTCGGCGTGCGTGTGCACGACCTCGCCCATCCCAGCTTCACCCAAGACCTGAACATCATTCTGGCGGCCTGCGCCACGAAACTGGCCTATTTGGTGCTGCCGAAGGTGAATTCGGCCACGCAGGTCAGCGCCGCAATTGCGCAAATCAATCAGCACGCCCAGGCCGCCGGCCGTGCGCTGCTGCCGATTCATGTCATCATTGAAACGCACGAAGCTTTGGCCGATGTGATGGCCATCGCCGCCCTGCCGCAAATCGAATGCCTGTCCTTCGGCATCATGGATTTTGTCTCGGCCCACTACGGCGCGATTGGCGCTGCGGCGATGTGCTCGCCCGGCCAATTCACGCACCCACTGGTGCTGCGCGCCAAGCTGGAAATCGCCGCGGCCTGCCATCGCTACGGCAAAGTTGCTTCACACAATGTCACCACCGAGATCCGCGATCTCGACGTCGTGGCGGCCGATGCCAAGCATGCCGGTGCGCTGCTCGGCTACACCCGCATGTGGAGCATCCATCCGCAGCAAATCCCAGCCATTCTCGCCGCTCTCTCACCACAACACGATGAGATACGCCAAGCGAGCGAAATTTTAACTGCAGCCCAACGTGCGCACTGGGCACCGATACAATATGACGGCAAATTACATGACCGCGCCAGTTATAGGTATTACTGGACGCTGTTGCAACGCGCTGCATTAAGCAGCAATAACCTGCCGGATATGGCAAAAGATTTACTTCAAGGAATACACTCATGATCACATTCTTATCCCGCTTGAGCGGCCTCATGATCGCCGGCGGCATCTTGTTCGCACCGCTGGCCGCGCACGCCGAAGCGGCACCGAGCAAAGCCAAAACCATGCACAAAGCGAGCAAAACTGCCGCTCCTGTGGTGCAAGATGAAGACGAGCTCGAACCTGATGTGCGCAGCGCTAAAAATTACGATTACAAATGCGAGCTCGGCAATTCGCTGACCATGTACACCAATGCCGAAGACCACGAACACATCGCGATGCGCTGGAAAAAGCGTTTGTATCGCATGCATCGCGTCGACACCACCACCGGTGCCTACCGTTACGAAAACAAAAAAGCCGGCTTCATCTGGATCGGCATCCCGGCCAAGAGTCTGCTGCTCGACTCACGCAAGGGCCAACAATTGGCCAACGAATGCGTGAGCAACGAAGCCATGATGGCCGGCAACACTAAAACTGACCCATCCGAAGTAAGCAGCACCACCACCCAATTGAAATAATTCAATACGACGACGACCGGCCCGACCGGTCAGCGTCGTGCTTTATCAGTAAATAGCTTTTTTGATCGTTGATTTTTGTAAATAAGGAACAGCCATGAGCCAAAATGCGTACCAAGATGCATTCAAAACACTGAAAGATTTCAAGATTTCAGAAACAAAGAAAGGCAAATTCTTTTCTCTGCCAGCCCTGGAAAAAAGTCTCGGCGTCAAAATCTCGCGCCTGCCGGTTTCCATACGCGTGGTACTGGAATCTGTTCTGCGCAATTGCGACGGTAAAAAAGTCACCGCCGAACACGTCAAGCAATTAGCCAACTGGAGCGCCACCGGTGCCCGCAGCGATGAAATTCCTTTCGTGGTTTCACGCGTGGTCTTGCAAGATTTTACCGGTGTCCCGCTGCTGGCCGATTTGGCTGCCATGCGTAACGTCGCTGCCAAACATGGCAAAAACCCGAAAAATATCGAACCGCTGGTACCGGTCGATCTGGTGGTCGATCACTCGGTACAGATTGATCATTTCCGCGAAAAGAAAGCCCTCGACCTGAACATGAAACTGGAATTCGCGCGCAACAACGAGCGCTACCAGTTCATGAAATGGGGCATGCAAGCATTCGACACCTTCGGCGTCGTGCCACCAGGCTTCGGTATCGTCCATCAAGTTAATCTGGAATACTTGGCGCGCGGCGTACACAAAGTCAAAGATGCCAAGAAAAATGACATCTACTACCCGGATACCTTGGTCGGTACCGATTCCCACACTACCATGATCAACGGCATCGGCGTAGTCGGCTGGGGCGTGGGCGGCATTGAAGCTGAAGCCGGCATGCTCGGCCAACCGGTTTACTTCCTGACACCAGACGTGGTCGGCGTCAACCTGACCGGCGCACTGCGCGAAGGCTGTACGGCCACCGATCTGGTTCTGACTATCACTGAATTGCTGCGCAAAGCTAAAGTGGTCGGCAAATTCGTCGAATTCTTCGGTGCCGGCACCCGTTCCCTGTCCTTGACAGACCGCGCCACCATCGCCAACATGGCACCCGAATACGGTGCCACCATGGGCTTTTTCCCAGTTGATGAAGCGACGCTCGATTACTTCAAAGGCACTGGCCGTACCAAGGCAGAAATCGATGCGTTCGAAGCCTATTTCAAAGCACAGAAAATGTTCGGCATTCCGAACGCCGGCGAGATCGATTACACCAATGAAATCAGTCTCGACCTGGCAAGCGTTGCACCCTCGCTGGCTGGCCCGAAACGCCCGCAAGATCGCATCGAAATCGGTAACGTCAAATCGACCTTCGCCGACTTGTTCGCGAAACCGACAGCAGAAAACGGCTTCAACAAAAAGATTGAAGATCTCGACGTCGTCTACACCAACAGCGACAATGTCAAAGTTAAAAACGGCGATATCCTGATTGCTGCGATCACTTCCTGCACCAATACTTCCAACCCTAGCGTGTTGTTGGCAGCCGGTTTGCTGGCCAAGAAAGCGGTCGAAGCCGGCCTGAAAGTCGCTCCGCACATCAAAACTTCGCTCGCCCCTGGCTCACGCGTCGTCACTAAATATCTGGAAGCGGCCGGTCTGTTGCCATATCTGGAAAAACTCGGTTTCGGCGTCACCGCCTACGGTTGCACCACCTGCATCGGTAATGCCGGCGACTTGACACCAGCGATGAACGAAGCCATCGTTGCCAACGACATCGTCGCCTCTGCGATTCTGTCCGGCAACCGCAATTTCGAAGCACGGATTCACCCGAACATTCGCTCTAACTTCCTGGCCTCGCCACCGTTGGTCGTCGCTTACGCGATCGCCGGTAACATGACCAAAGATTTGATGACGGAACCAGTCGGTCGCGCCAAAGGCAAAGACATTTTCCTCGGCGATATCTGGCCGACCAGCGCAGAAATCAATAAGCTGATGAAGTTCGCGATGAACTCCAAAACGTTTAAAGACAACTACGCCGATGTCAAAGGCGCACCGGGTAAATTGTGGGAAAACATCGCCGGCGTGGCCGAAGGTGAAGTCTACAACTGGCCAACTTCGACTTACATCGCCGAGCCACCATTCTTCGCTGACTTCACGATGGAGCCGAAAGCGGCTGCCACTGGCATCAGCGGTGCGCGTGCCTTGGGCGTGTTCGGCGATTCGATCACTACCGATCACATCTCGCCAGCCGGTTCCATCAAGGAATCGAGCCCAGCCGGTAAATGGCTCAAAGAAAACGGCGTATTGCCAGCCGATTTCAATTCCTACGGCTCGCGTCGTGGTAACCATGAAATCATGATGCGCGGTACCTTTGCCAACGTCCGCATCAAAAACTTGATGATCCCGGCCAAGGAAGATGGCTCCCGCGTCGAAGGCGGCGAAACCCTGTTCCAACCATCGGGCGCACCAATGTCGATCTACGATGCAGCCATGCAGTATGTAGCTGACGGCGTACCGACCATGATTTTCGGCGGCGAGGAATACGGCACTGGCTCGTCACGCGATTGGGCTGCCAAAGGCACACAATTGCTCGGCGTTAAAGCTGTCATCGCACGTTCCTTCGAACGTATCCACCGCTCCAACTTGGTCGGCATGGGCGTCTTGCCTTTGCAATTCCTTGGCAGCGACAGCGTCGACACGCTCGGCATCACCGGCAATGAATCGTTCGACCTCAAAGGGATAGAAAACGAAATCAAGCCACAGCAAGAAGTGACGCTGGTAATCCATCGCGCCAATGGCGAAAGCATCGATGTCAAAGTACTGTTGCGCATCGATACACCAATCGAAGTCGACTACTACAAACACGGCGGCATTCTGCCATTCGTGTTGCGTCAATTGTTGGCTGCGTAAGCGAGTTCCATCACCCCGCTCAGGCGGGGACGCGTAGTAAAAAAGGCACATCGTGATGCAACGATGTGCCTTTTTTTATGCGCTGCAAGGAAGCGGTAAGCATCGTGCGTTACGCTGCATGTATCCATCCTGCTAAGGCTGGCCTTGTTTATTAACGGAGAATAATTATGTGGAAAATTCTGGTCGGATTCATCATCGTCGCGGCAGCGGCCTTATTCATGATTTTCAAAGCCGGCGATAAAGTCGACATGCAGGGTGAAGGCGTGAACCAGAATGTCGAAGCACCGGCAGTCACTACCCCGGCACCGGATGTGAATGTGCCGGCTGCAGCTGCTTCGGCCAGTACTGCCAGCAAATAAGCAGACTATCTCAGGCACCGGAGACCATGCACTGCAGCGCCTGCTCGATGTCGGCCAGCAGATCAGCCGTGTGCTCCAGCCCTATATTGAAACGCACCAGTGTGCCCGGCTCTTGCCAGTCGCTGCGCATGGAGGCGACCCGGTAAGGCAGGCACAAACTGTGCGCACCGCCCCAACTGAAGCCGATTTTAAATAAACGCAAACTGTCGACGAAACGGTCGGTTTGCGCTTCCGTGTAGCGAGCGTCAAAGATCACCGAAAATAAGCCGCCGGCAGCGCTGAAATCACGCTGCCAAATCGCGTGCCCAGGACAATCAGGCAAGGCCGGATGCAAGACCCGGCTGATTTCGGTGCGCTGCGCCAGCCATTGTGCGACCAAGCGCGCGCTGCGATCGTGCGCCTCTAAACGTAGTTTCAAGCTACTCAAATTGCGCAACACCAAATAGGCGTCATCCATGCCGATACCATAACCGAGGCGCATGTGGGCAAGCTGCAAGCGCTGATACAGTTCGGCATCACGCGTAATCAAGGCCCCCATCAAGACATCGGAGCCGCCGCTTTGATACTTGGTCAAGGCTTGCATGACGATATCGACGCCGTGCTCGAAGGCGGCAAAGGCGAGCCCGGCTGCCCAGGTATTATCGAGCGCCACCAGCACCCCACGCGCATGCGCGGCGGCACAGATGGCCGGAATATCGGGCACTTCCATGGTCACCGAGCCCGGCGCTTCAGTCCAAATCAAACGCGTTTCCGGCCTTATTAACTCGGCAATTCCGGCACCGATCAGCGGATCATAGCAGCGCGCACTGATGCCGAACTGTTGATTCAACCATTGCGCCAAATCGCGGTTAGGACCATACACATTCTCGGGCAACAGCACATCGTCACCAGTCTTCAATAATGCCAAATCGAGTAAGCTGATGGCCGCCAAGCCACTCGGTGCTAACAGGCAGTGTTTACCGCCTTCGATTTCCGCCAAGCGCGCTTCCAGCGTGAAGCTCGTCGGGGTACCGTGCAAGCCATAGGTGTAAGAGGATTTATCCAGCCAACTGCGCGCTCGCATCGCTGCCACGTCGCTAAATATCACCGTCGAGGCGTGGTGTATCGCTACCGGCAGCGCGGCAAAACCAGCCGGCGCTTGATAAGGGCTATGAATAAAACGGGTTTCATCTTGCGGTATTTTTTGCATGGTAAACTCTCGTAAGAAACAGATCGCGCTTTGATTGTAAAGCTATTCGATATGGGGCGGGACAATTACCCGGCAAAGCGTAAAACAACACAGCGCGCAGATGTAACGTCGCTCGCAATTTCCGATGCAATATGCCATGCTTATACACCAAGCATTTACCACCTGCCCCCAGACTGGATACACTCGTTGAAACAGCTGATTGCGTTCGTAAGCACTGCCCTTGTCGGTCTCAATTTGTTTTTGTGCGCAGCACTGCCTGCTGCCGCCATGACACGCGTGATCTATCCCTTGGGCGAAGTCGCACACGATACCCGCTATGATGACGTCATCGAGATACTCAAAACCGCGCTCAAAAAAACGCGCAGCACGCATGGCGACTATCTGTGCATCCCTAGTCCAGTGCTGATGCCGAAAAAACGTTTTTTAATTGAATTGCAACAGCCTACGCACAGCATCGACATCGCATGGAATCCCACCTCAGAAGCATTGGAGAGCGAACTCACACCGATCCGCATTCCATTGCGCAAGGGCTTGCTTGGCTATCGCATTGCCTTGATACGCCGCGAAGATCAAGTCCGCTTCGACCAAGTCAACAGCATCGAAGATTTGAAAAAATTCACTCTCGGCCAAGGTAATGGCTGGGTCGATAATGCCATCTATCAGGCTGCCGGCATCATGACGCTTGAGGCGCAATACAGTCAGTTGATCAAAATGCTGGCGGCGCAACGCTTTGATTTTTTCCCGCGTGGCGTGAGTGAAGTCGAGAGCGAATACCAAGCGAATCACTTGGCTTACCCAGAGTTGGCAATAGAAAACAATTTACTGCTGTATTACCCTTTTCCCGACTACTTTTTTTTTAATCACGCCGATACCGCTTTGAAAAACAGGATAGAAAGTGGCTTACGTATCATGCAAAAAGACGGCAGCTTTGATAGAATTTTCAATAAATACAATCTGGCGACGATACAAAAATTGAAGCTCAAGCAGCGCCGTCTGCTGCGGCTGAATAACCCGACCTTACCAAAAAAAACGCCGCTCAATGAGACGGCGTTGTGGTTCGTTCCGGATATGTGACAAACAACGCTATCAGAGCGCATTACCCCACAAATCATGCGCATCGGCTGCCGTGATCAGCACATCGACAAACTCGCCGACGAGCAACTTGCGATTCGGTTCGTAAGGCGGCTTGATATACACCACACCATCAATCTCAGGCGCATCGGCAGCACTGCGACCGACACCGCCGCTGCGATCGAGTGTATCGATGAGCACACGCATGGTCTTGCCAACCTTGGCTTGCAAGCGCTGTTTTGATATCCCTTCTTGCAATTCCATCACACGCCGACGACGGTCTTCGCGCACCTCATCCGGCACTTGACCGGGCAAGTCATTGGCACTGGCACCATCGACCGGCGAATAGGCAAAGCAGCCGAGGCGGTCGATCTGCGCTTCGCGCAAGAAATCGAGCAGATACGCAAACTCTTCTTCGGTCTCACCGGGAAAGCCGGCAATGAAGGTCGAGCGTATCGTGATTTCCGGACACATTTCACGCCAAGCACGGATACGTTCAATATTTTTTTCACCACTGGCCGGCCGCTTCATGCGCTTCAAGACATCGGGGTGCGCATGCTGCAACGGTACATCAAGATACGGCAAGACATGGCCATTATTCATGAATGGGATGATGTGATCGACATGCGGATACGGGTAAACGTAGTGCAAACGAACCCAGGCATCATAGCGTTTAGCCAACTCACCGAGCGCTTCAACCAGTTGTGTCATATGCGTCTTGAGTGGCTTGCCATCCCAAAAACCGGTACGGAACTTGATGTCGACGCCATAGGCACTGGTATCTTGCGAAATGACGAGCAATTCCTTGACCCCGGCTTTGAACAAATTTTCCGCTTCCAGCATGACTTCGGCGATAGGTCGCGACACCAAGTCGCCACGCATCGAGGGAATGATACAAAAGCTGCAGCGGTGATTACAGCCTTCTGAAATTTTTAAATACGCGAAATGCTTAGGTGTGAGTTTGACACCTTGTGGCGGCACCAAATCAAAAAATGGCTCATGCGGTTTCGGCAAGTGTTTATGCACGGCAGTCATGACTTCCGTCAAGGCATGCGGTCCGGTCACTTCCAGCACTTTCGGATGTATCGCCAAAATCATGTCGTTGCCATCACGGTCTTTTTTCTTGCCCAAGCAACCAGTGACGATGACTTTGCCATTTTCGGCCAAGGCTTCACCGATGGCATCGAGCGACTCTTGCACTGCCGCATCGATGAAACCACAAGTATTGACGATGACGAGGTCGGCACCTTCGTAGGATTTGGCTGTTTCGTAGCCTTCTGCACGCAATTGCGTGAGAATTTGCTCGGAATCGGTCAGGGCTTTCGGGCAACCGAGCGAGATGAATCCCACTTTCGGCGTAACGGCAGTTTCTTGGCGGCGTATTTCAGTTATAGACATAAAGGGTGCGTAAAAAGGTACGAAAGCGAATCGAGTATTGTACCGCGTCACGCTCTGACTTGCCGCAAGAACCGACGATTTCGCTGAAGTTTGAGCGGATTGGCGTCTACGGCGACTTAAGGAAGCGCGGAGTTAATCGCTGTGGAATTGGCCGTTGCCAATGAGGATACAATATAAGGCGTCTTTTGCTGTCAATAGCGAGCTATTGACAGCAAAAGACGACGCAAGTGCGCCTCAGTGGCGGCGGACAAACCATTTGGATTAAATCTGCGCTTCCTTAAACACAATGGCCGCAATAAACAGTCTCTGAAAGCTGCGCTATCAGAGACTTTTTTCTACTTTCACTGGAGGCGGTGATTTTACGGACTCGGTCAATGAATCCAACAGAGCTCAACTCAGCCTAAATCATATATACGATCATTTACGGCACGTCGACCATTGTCTATGGAAATACCAACTTGACAATTACTGATGCTACAGCCACTCCAACTATTCCAACTTCTCCCGCCATCCCTTGAAATTTCAAGAATATCTGAATTACCACGAAAAAAAACACCATGAGATTGCATTTCAAGTATCTCAATTATCAACTCATTTGGTGGATTCATTTTGAGAACCAACGAAATATCGCCAAGTCCACGTCTAATCGTTATACGAGGACCTATGCAGTCGACATCCCAATTGGTAGAACCAACTGAAAATTCATTATCCTGAATCTTCAGGGTAAGCCTTCCCTTTGAATCAGTAAATTGCCCAGAAAGTCGGACTGGCTGTCCAGCGTCTGCCGGCGGGGTCACAGTAAGGATGGGACACCCATTTACAACAATTAAATGCGTGCAATTAAAAAATGAGACACCAGCAAAATTAATCCTTATTGGTTCCAAACCAAAATCAAACAACTCACTTGAATATCCCTGCTGCTTACATTTAGGATTAGCATTGTGTCTAGCAACAATTTCGGCAGATAAACGACCACGCGCACGCTTCTGATTACATTGAGAGCATAGCAAAGTCATTCCTGCCGGATTGTGCTCAGTAGCATTTGCAAAATCAGGGTCAAAATGCTCATAGTCATAAAAAGCAAGGCCACAAATTACGCAACCAAAACCGCATCGTTGACGAATTTCCCGCGCGATCGGGTTTGGAATTCTTCGTGATAGACCGTATTTATTTTTATTTAACATTAAAATTAGACACTAATATTTCCCTTATTGTATAGCGCTGTCTCTTGTATATTTTCAAATAAAAAAAATAAATACATACGAATACACAATTAACTTACTCTTATTTTTTGTGTGTATGATTACACACAACCATCCGAATGTATGGAGGCAAAATGAACTCGAAAGAGCTAATTCGTATGCTGGAAGAAGATGGCTGGCGACATGTACGTACCACTGGCAGTCATCATCATTTCAAGCACCCGACGAAGCCTAACTTGCTGACGGTACCACACCCGAAGAAAGATTTGCCAATTGGTACAGTTCACAGCATCCTAAAAAAAACCGGACTCAAATGAATCTGATTTTTTTACTAAAAATACTGTTAATCTATTTTTTGCACATTTGAACAAAAACTTTTTAAACCAGTTCAATTCAAGTAACTCACATTTTTATATCATTTCAGTTAAATTTAATTACATTACATTTGAAAAACATTAGGGTAAAGTAGAAAAAATGTCTTTTCTAGAGAGGCTAAACATGGATATCCCCGTCGTCATACACAAAGAAGATGGAAGCGTATATGGAGTATCGGTTCCCGACATTCCAGGTTGCTATTCACACGGAGAAACTATTGAAGAGGCAATCAAAAACACAAAAGTAGCGATTTACGGTCACGTATCAATATTGCTCGAATTAAATGAACCATTCATTATTACCGCATCAAAAATTGATAATTTAATTCAAGACCCAGAATATGCCAATGGGATATGGGCTGTAGTAGACGTGGATATGTCCAAAATCGACACAAAACCAGAGCGAATAAACTAAAGTGGCCCCCTAAGTCCAGACAATTATTCAAAGAGTTTAAGATAGTGCCTGTTTCTGCCACAGCTGCGCGGCG
>NZ_JASJVS010000046.1:0-37477 GCF_035019605.1 Undibacterium sp. 5I2
GCGCAGGAATGACGTGGCCACCAGTCAGGGTAATGATACCGACTCACTACCCTTTTGCGACAGCCTCTTTTGGCCGGAGAGCGACGAAGGAGCGACGCGATGGAAGGGAATGCAAACCCCTTCCAGAGTCTTTTCCATCGTCGCTTGCGACGATCCATTAAGTTGTTCAAAAGAACTACATTTTTCTCGGCCGCGGCTATTTCGGACGCGGGCGGCTGACGAAAATTGTCATTGCGTTGACGCATATTGTTAATTTTTCGGACGGTGAATCGCCTTGATTGCGTGCAAACGGGCAAAACAGCCTTGTTTCTAGATGGCATGTTGTTTGCTTCTAAGCATATGTGGTTTGCCCATTTATTGTTTACCTTCCGGAGAGTTCAAATGAAATCGATGAATATGATGAAAAAAGTACAGCAAGGCTTCACCCTGATCGAATTGATGATTGTTGTTGCAATTATCGGTATCTTGGCTGCGGTTGCTTTGCCTGCGTACCAAGATTACACAGTGCGCGCCCGCGTTGCTGAGGTGTTGGGCTTGATGGAAGGCTTCAAGCCTACGGTCGTTGAAAACTTGTCTAACAACAATGGTTCGGGCGCTGGTACTTGTACTGGTATTTCTGGTGTGACAACAGCGACAGTCAATACTTCCTCAGTTACTTGTGTTGATACAACAGGCGTTCTGACAGGTGTCGGTACATCGAAAGCTAACAATGTGTCGTTGTCGCTGACTCCATCATACTCGGCTGGTGCGCCAGTCACTTGGGCTTGTACTACAGCAGCAGCGAATTTCCGTTTCGTTCCTTCGGAATGCCGTCATTAATTTGAGCGTCACTGTTTGATGAAGCCCCCCCCGCAATGGCGGGGTTTTTTTATTCGACTGTGCTTGCTTTCAGCACAGTGCCCGGCCTGTCGATGTTGAAAAGCTATGGAAGGGGTTGGTATTCCCTATTCCCTCATCAGGTTTGAATTCCCCCGGCTTCAACTCAGGGTATTCAAGCTCCACACCGCCCCACAGGACGGGGTTTCAAACCAAAGTGAGTTAGCGATGAATAGGATGAAAAAACTACAGCAAGGCTTCACGCTGATTGAATTGATGATCGTTGTCGCGATTATCGGTATCTTGGCCGCGGTTGCTTTGCCTGCCTACCAAGATTACACCGTCCGCGCCCGCATTGCTGAGGTATTGGGTTTGATGGAAGGCTTTAAGCCGACTATCGTGGAAAACTTGTCCAACAACAATGGTTCCGGTGCCGGTACTTGCAGTGGTGTTCTCGGTGTGACAACGGCGACAGTCAATACGTCGTCGATTACTTGCGTTGATGCAACTGGTGTACTGACAGGTGTCGGTACTACGAAAGCTAACGGTGTGAGCTTGTCCTTGACGCCACGATATTCAACTGGCGGCCCAGTGACTTGGGCTTGTACTACCGCAGCAGCAGCGAACTACCGTTTCGTTCCTTCGGAATGCCGTCATTAATTTGAGCGTCGCTGTTGGATGAAAACCCCGCCGGCAAGGTCGGGGTTTTTTTTGCTGTTGCGTTGGCTTTCGGTACAGTGCCTGAGCAAGTTCGACGGGTTTATCGCTATAATTGTCGCATCGCCATTTTTTGATCGTTTGCGCTCATGAAAAAGCCAAATAACCGCTTTTTTGCTGCCTTTTACCATCTTTTACTTTCCGCATTGCTTATCGGCAGCGTCGCCACGATCATACTGTTGGTCTGGTATCCGTGGCCCTTCAGCCAGATCTCAGGCGGGCTGCATTTGCTCGCCTTGGTCGCCAGTGTCGACATCGTGCTTGGCCCTTTGCTGACGCTGGTGATCTACGATATTCGCAAGCCGCAACGCCAACTGCGGCGCGATATATTGTTGATACTGTTAATACAATGTGCTGGTTTGGCGTATGGCTTGGTGTCGGTGTATTTGGCGCGGCCGGTGGTGGTAGCCTTCGATGGCTTGCAATTTAAAACCGTGGCGGCAGTCGATGTGGCTGAGGCGGAGTTAGCGCAAGCTTTAGCGCCATTTCAAGCTTTGCCTTTGAATGGTCCGCGTTTTGTCGGTCTGCGTGCGGCCAGTAATGCAGAAAAATTTGATGTCTTTGCCCAGGCTTTGGCGGGGCGAGACAGCAGTGCGCGGCCGCTGTTTTGGCAAAGCTATGCTGCCAGCAAAACGGCAGTGCTGGCGGCCGCCAAGCCCTTGAGCAGCTTGTACCAAAAGTATCCCGATTCGCGCGCTGAAATCGCGCGCGCCATTACCGCCAGCGGTCGGGCGTCAGCACAGTTGGTATATTTGCCCATCGTCGCCAAAGATGGCAGTTGGACCGTCCTGCTTGACGCCGACAGCGCCATGCCCTTGGCCTATGTTGAGAAAGATGGTTTTTAATTTCCTATGTTGAGTTGTCCTCCTCTTGCCCCCGCGCTTAGTCTCAAGCGCTCGGCCTTGTACTGGCCTTTGCTCGCTTGTGGCTTGGCTTTGATGGTCGCGTTTCTGCTGCCGTATCATATCCACCCATTGCGGGTGTTTTATCACGATGCCGCCGCCGTGATCGGGCTTTTATTGTGCTTGGCAGGCTTGATGCGCGTAGCGACGCCGCGACTGCGCTTGCCCGGCGTTGCGCTGGCACCGTTGGCCGTGATGGCGCTCATTCTGTTGCAATACGCGCTGGGTTTGATACCGATCGCGGCCGATATCGTCTTACCGCTGATGTATCTGTTGCTCTGCGCAGTGGCCTTGTGTGTCGGTGCTCAACTGACAGTCGAGCACGAGCAAGCGGTGTGCCTGTTACTGGCGCCGGTATTTCTGCTGGCCGGCAGTATCTCGGTGTGTATGCAATATACGCAAATGCTGGGCGTGACGGCGGCACCGTGGGTGATGAGCATGGCGCATTCGAGTCAGATCAATCTGCGCCCGTATGCCAATGTGGCACAACCGAATCAACTGGCCTTGTTATTGTGTTTTGCCTTGGCTGGGCTGGCATTTTTGTTTGAGCAAGCGCGTGTCGGGCGGCGTGCCGCAGTGGCGCTGGTCTTGCTGCTTTTGAGTGGTTTGGTGCTCACGCAGTCGCGCATAGGCTGGATCATCGTGCCAGCCTTCGCCGCCTGTTTGTGGCGGCCTGTCGCCGGGCAGCGGCGCTGTTCCGTTCTGACTTTGGCAGCCTTGTGTTTGTTCTATGGACTGTTGGTGACGCTCTTGCCGCTAATCAATCAGCTCGCCGGTTTAGCCGGTGGCTCGGTGACCGAACACATAGGAGGGCGCTCGGAGCGACTGAGTTTGTGGGGACAGGCTTGGCACATCGCGGCGGCCCATCCCTGGCTTGGGGCCGGCTGGTTCGGTTTCGGCACCGAACAAGTCAAAGTTGCGGCCGACCTGATGACGGGTACGTATGCCGAACATGCGCATAATCTGATTTTGAATCTGGCGGCCGAACTCGGCTGGCCGGCGGCGGCACTGCTCTGCGCGGCCTTGGTCTATTGGTTGCGTCAAACCTGTTTCTCTGCGCCGCTGTCGGCGGGCGCGCGCATGGCCCTGATGTGTCTGGTCGCGGCGCTGGTACACAGCATGGTGGAATTTCCGCTGTGGTACGCCTACGTGCTGATTCCGGTGGCGCTGCTGATGGGCATGCTGCATCAGCGCCGCTGGCCCAGTCGTGGCCGACGCGTAGCAACTTGCTGGGTGCATGCTGCGGTGGCCTTGGCCTGCTTGGTCTTGGTTGGCGTATGCTGGGATTACCAACGCGTGGTCGCTGGGTTTCGCGTCTTGCGCTGGGATGCCAGCCCGGCTGGCATCAGCAACCCGGCGTTGGTGGCACCGCGGTATACCCTGTTTCCACAATATTTTGCTTACTTCAAGTTGATGCAAATGCCGCTGCATGCCGACATGGCGGCGGCCGATATCGCTTATTTTGAGTATTGGACACCGCGTTTCGGCTTTGTCCACATCCTCAATAAATTAGCCGAGGTGTATGTCTTGAATGGGCAGCCGCAGGCCGCGTTGCGCATGATGCAAACCTTGCAGCGGCTGCATCCGGATGCCTATCCTGAATATTTTGATTATTGGCGCGCGCAGGCGCGGGTTGATACCCGCTATGCCGTGGTGTTACATGGCATGCCACTACGCAGCGCACCCTGAGGGCCGGGCCCAGGCTACGACTCAGTCGATCAAACTGACCCAGTGGCCCGATTTGCCACCTTGTTTTTCGACTACCCGGATATCGCTCATGACCATGCCGCGGTCGACCGCTTTGCACATGTCGTAGATGGTCAACAAGCCGATCTGGACGGCAGTCAGCGCTTCCATTTCCACCCCGGTCTTGCCGACGGTTTCAACTTGGGCCTGGCAATCGATGGCCGCGTTGTCGACGTCTACCGTAAATTCCACCGTGACGCGTGTCAGTGCCAGCGGATGACACAAGGGAATCAGGTCGCTGGTGCGTTTGGCTGCCATGATGGCGGCGATGCGGGCGATGCCGAGCACGTCGCCTTTTTTGGCATTGCCAGCGCTGATGATTTCCAAGGTCGCCGGCAGCATGCGTATGCGTCCGGCGGCGCGGGCAATCCGATGGCTGTCGGGCTTTTCGGCGACATCGACCATATGGGCTTGACCAGTTTGGTCGAAGTGGCTCAGTTGTGGGCTTGGGGCTGGCTCGCTACTCATGGTGTCCTACTCTGTTTATTCGAAAAATTCGGGATATTCCGCCGTAATCGGGCATCATAGCATTATGAAATTGAAAAACCGCTGTTTCTCTCGCTTGTTCACTCCTCTGTTGTCTCGACTGCTGCCACGCAGCGTCGCCGCCGCGCGTTGTCTCACCTTGGTTTGGTCTTGTGGCGCGGCTGCCGTGCTGCTGCCAATTTCGACGGGCGGACAAAATTTACCTACCTTGGGCGACAGCTCGCGCGAAGATTTGTCGCCGCTGATGGAGCGTCGTCTTGGTGAGCAAATTATGAATGCCGTTCGGCGTGATCCCGACTATATTGATGACGGCCCCGTATCGGAATACTTGAATCGGCTCGGTAATGTATTGCTGGCGGCACGCCCCGATGCCCGCGGTGAAAATAATATTGAATTCGAATTTTTTGCCGTGCGTGATCCGGTATTGAATGCCTTTGCCTTTCCGGGTGGCTTCATCGGCATGCATACGGCCTTGATTTTAGCCGCGCAATCGGAGTCGGAACTGGCTTCTGTCATGGGGCATGAAATCGGCCACGTCGCGCAGCGGCATATCGCGCGCATGCTGAGCAGTCAAAAATTCGATTCCTTGATTCCACTGGCCGCCTTGGCCTTGGCCGTACTGGCCGCGCGCACTAATCCCGATGCGGCGATCGCGGTTGCCGCTGGTGGTCAGGGCTTGGCGATTCAGCATCAGTTGAACTTCAGTCGTGATGCCGAACGCGAAGCCGATCGCATCGGCTTCCAAATTTTGCGCGATGCCGGGTTTGATACCGCTGGGATGGTGACATTTTTTGGCCGTTTGCAGGCATCGATGCGTAATTACACCGATAATGCGCCGGCGTATTTGCGCAGCCATCCGCTGACCAGTGAGCGGATCGCCGATATTCAGGCGCGCATGCTCGATCAACGCTATCGCCAGCGCGCCGATGGTTTGGAATTTTTTTTGATGAAGGCGCGCGTGCGTGTGCTGCAGGACGCGAGCGTACAAGGCTTGAGGGATGCCAAGGCATTTTTTGAGGCGCAGTTGAAATCGCGCTTGGCAGAAGATCAAATTGCCGCCAACTATGGCTTGGCATTTGTTGCATTTAAACAAAAAAATTACGTCTCGGCACATAAATTGCTGGAACAAAGCCAAGAACGTATTCAGCAAGCCCCACAGCAGCAGTATATTTTGACGCTCAGCAGTGCGCTGGCGTATTTATCAATTGACATCTTGATAAGCGAGCAGCACTATGATGCGGCCGTCGATGCCGCGGCCAAAGCCATGCGTGACTTGCCGTTGGCGCGCGATATCGTGTATCAATATGCCGATGCGTTGCTGTTGGCTAAGCGTTACGAGGAAGCTGGCGCGTTTTTGCGCGATCAGCTCAGTATGTATCGCAGCGAGGCGCGCCTGCAGCGTGGTTTGGCTAAAGTGTATGCGGCACAGAATAAGCTGGCGGCGCAGCATCTTGCTCTGGCCGAAGCCCATGCGCTCGAGGCCAATTGGAGCTTGGCCTTGCTACAGCTCGATCTGGCGCGCCGTCAAAGCGATGCGCAGTATTATGAGTTGGCGGTGATCGATGCGCGCGAACGCGAATGGAAAGAGCAGCATAAAGAAGAATTGGCAGAAGAAAAAAAACGTAAATAGCAGCGACAACGCTACAGTTAACAGCGCTCATCAGGAGTCAGGGATATGGTATTTAGTTGGTTAAACGCAACAAAAGCAAAACAATTCGGCATCAGCTTGGCGGATTTTTATTTGGAACGCTCGAAAGTCGATGCGCAGGCCAAGAGCAGTAAATTTGTCGAGAAAAAGCAACGTGAGTTGCTGGGCAAGGTACTGCAACAGGTGGTCCAATTCAAGGCCAGTGAAAAACTCAATGTGTATAAGAAAGCCCAACTGGGGAATGTTTTCAAATGGCGTTTGTTGGAAGCTGGGCATGATCGTTTGCACGCTGACGAACTGACCCGGTGGTTGATGCATAATTTAAAATGATGACGGCAGCATGCTGCTGCCTCAACAAGGTGCTGAGCGCCGTTCTAATACATGGGAAAACTGATGGGTATATTTGAACGTTTGTTTGCCGGAAAAAAAGCGCCGCCAGCTGTACCGGTGGCAGCTCTTGCGCCCGTCGTATTGACGGCAGAGGCGCAGGCAATCAGCCTGATCGAGCAGGGTAATGATGCCGAAGACCGCGGCGAATTGGCGCAGGCATTGACCTACTATACCGCCGCCGTCGAGCATAGTCCCGCATTCGCACGTGCCCATTTGAATCTGGGGAATGGCTTACTCAAGCTGTCGGGTTACGACGAGGCCTTGGCGGCCTATGCGCGGGCGATAGAACTCAATCCGAGTTCGGCCTCGGCGTTTTTTAACAGTGGCAATGCGCTCTACAAGTCTGGCCGCGCTACCGAAGCTTTGATACCGTACCGACAAGCGATCGCTTTGAAAGCCGATTTTGCCGATGCCTATATCGCGTGCGGTAATGTATATAACGATGCTGAACAATATGAGGCGGCGGTAGCACAGTTTCGCTTGGCGCTGAGCGTGCGTCCTGATCAGCCACAGACCTATCATAATTTAGGCCTCGCTTTGTTGGGTCTGACTTTGCCAGAGCAGGCGCAAGAAGCGTTTGCACAAGCGATACAGATCGATCCAGGCTATTCGGCAGCGCATATCTGCTTGGGTTCGATCTTGCGCGAGCAAGGTCACAGCGAGCAGGCCAAACAGCATTACCAGTCGGCAGTTCAATTCAATCATGATGACGCGGAACAGCTCAATGTCGTCGGTCAGGAATTGCATGAAATGCAGTTCTATGATGTGGCAATTCTGGCTTTTCGCAAGGCCCTCAAGCTCAAGCCCGAATTTGCCGAGGCGATGAATAATATGGCCAATTCGCTGGCCGTGCATGGTAGTTTGGATGATGCCATTCAAACCTATCGCGACGCCATCCAGGCGCAGCCTTTGTTGGCACCGTCGCACAGTAATCTTGGCATGGCTTTATATAAGCAGGGCCGGTTTGCCGAGTCGATAGTCTGCCATCGCCGAGCGATAGAATTGGCCCCGGAATTTTATGCCGCTTACAATAATATGGCTTTGAGTTTGAAAGATATCGGCTTGTTGGAAGAGGCGATCGACAGTTACAAGAAAGCCGTGGAACTGAGCCCGACATTCAATATCGCCTACAGCAATTACCTGTTCACCTTGCTGCATAGTGAACGAATGAATGCGCAAGAAATTTTTGCCGAACATCAGACCTTTGGTTTGCAATTTGAATCGCCCTTGTTGCCGCAACAAAAGCCGCACGCTAACAGCCGAGATCCTGAGCGTATTTTGCACATCGGTTTTGTGTCCGCGGATTTGATTAATCATGCCGTGGTTTCTTTCATCGAACCGATTTTTCATTATCTGGCAAAGCATTCCAGTGTGGTCGTGCATATTTACGATAATTCTGTGGTCGAAGACGGGATCAGCAAACGCATGCGTTCGTATGCGCGCCATTGGAACCGTATCGGCACCGTCACGGATGAGCATCTGGCGAAAAAAATCCGCGCCGATAAAATCGATATTCTGATCGACTTGTCTGGCCATACCGCGCGCAATCGTCTCTTGACCTTCGCTCGCAAACCGGCACCGGTACAATTGAGCTGGGTCGGGTATCCGGGTTCTACCGGTATGCAAAGCATCGATTACTTCGTCGGTGATGCTTACTTTTTGCCGCCCGTTGAGGCGGAAAAACAATTCGTCGAAAAAATCATTCGCTTACCCGCCACCACGACCTTTCAATTTTTAAAGCAAGGCCCGGCGGTCAATACTTTGCCAGCCTTGAGTAATGGTTACATTACGTTCGGCAGTTTCAATCGCATCGATAAAATCAGCCGTGAGGTGATTCGTTTGTGGGCGAAATTATTGCTACTGGTTCCGGACTCAAATATGGTCATGGGGGCGATGCCGGCCTCGGATCAGTATGAAAATGAAAAATTGCTGGCTTGGTTTGCCGAGGAAGGAATCGGTGGCGAACGCCTGTGTTTCCTCAAACGCAGTAACCTGACGACGTATTTGGAACAGCACCATGATATCGATGTTTGTCTCGATACCTTCCCCTACACGGGCGGCACCACCACCAATAATGCGCTGTGCATGGGTGTACCGACACTGACCTTGGTCGGCGCACATCCGAGCACGCGTCAGGGTATCGCCAATCTTTCACATGTCGGTTTGGCCGAGCTGTTTGCGGCCAACGATGAGGCGACGTTCTTAGCGAAAGGTCAGGCGATTGCCGCTGATATCACGCAATTGGCTGAGATTCGTGCCAATTTACGCGCGCGCTTTTTCGGCGCGGCCGTGTCTGATCCTGAGCTCGTTGCCGGGGCCTTTGACCATGCTTTACGGGTGGCATGGCAGCGCTGGTGCGCGCAGACCCCGACGGCTTCATTTGAAGTGGTCCGGCGCGATGGTAGCTTCACTTTATTGGCAGACGCAGCATGAGCGCCGAGCTCGGTCCTGAACCGATTTATGTGACGCGGCCGGTGCTGCCGCCGCTGGAAGAGTTGCTGCCTTATTTGGAAAAAATCTGGCACAGCCGAGTACTGACCAATGGCGGCCCTTATCACCAGGAACTTGAGAGCGCTTTATGCGCCTACCTCGGGGTAAAATATATTTCTTTATTCACCAATGCCACGCTGGCCTTGGTGACGGCGCTGCAAGCTTTGAATATCAAAGGAGAAGTGATCACCACGCCGTATTCATTCGTGGCGACTTCTCATTCTTTGCTTTGGAATGGTGTCGAGCCGGTGTTCGTCGATATTGATCCGCATACCCTCAATCTCGATCCGGCGCGCATCGAAGCGGCCATTACTGCGCGCACCACGGCGATCATGCCGGTGCATTGCTATGGCCAGGCTTGTGATGTCGAGGCGATTCGCGCGATCGCGGCGCGTCATGGGCTCAAAGTCATTTACGATGCGGCGCATGCGTTTTCGGTGCGTGATGAGGGCGGCAGCGTGCTCAGGCATGGCGATTTATCGATCCTGAGCTTTCATGCGACCAAGGTATTCAACACCTTTGAAGGCGGGGCGATTATTTGTCCGGACCAAGCAAGCAAAACGCATATTGATCATCTCAAAAATTTCGGCTTTCTCGACGAAGTCAGCATCGCCGCCGCCGGCATCAATGGCAAGATGAGCGAATTCAATGCCGCACTCGGTCTGTTGCAACTCAAGTATGTTGATCAAGCGATTGCTGCGCGTGGCAGTATCGATGCGATTTATCGGGTCAGACTGGCCGAGGTCAAGGGGATAGCTTGTTTGCCCTGCAGTGCCCTGACCAGCGCGAATTATTCGTATTTTCCCATTTTGGTGGGGGATGATTATCCGCTCAGCCGCGACGCCTTATATGAAGCACTCAAGCGCGAGAATATTCATCCGCGCCGCTATTTTCACCCCTTGATTTCAGAATTTGCGATGTATGCGCAGTTGCCCTCAGCGGCTGCGGCCAATCTGCCGGTATCGACGCGCGCTTCACAACAAGTGTTGTGCCTGCCGATTTACCCCGATCTGGAACCTGCTGCAATGGACCGTATCATCAAGGTGATTACTCGCCAATGAGCATGAGGCCAAACGACATGTTGATGTCCGCAAAAATTTCAGCCATAGAATACCATTTGCCTGCTGCCGTGCTCAGCAACGAGGTGCTGGCAGATACTTTTCCGGAATGGTCGGCGGAAAAAATTTTTGATAAAACCGGCATTGTGCAACGACACCTGGCCGCTGCGGAGGAGACGGCGCTTGATCTGGCCGTCGCCGCGGCGGAAAAATTGTTTTCGGCCGATCCGGCGCAGCGAGAGCAAATCGATTTTTTATTGTTTTGCACCCAGACGCCTGATTATCTGCTGCCGACCAGCGCTTGCGTGATTCATCAACGCTTGCAATTGAACTCGGCTTGCGCTGCGCTCGATATCAATCTGGGCTGCTCCGGCTTTGTCTACGGATTGTCGTTAGCCAGAGCGCTGATTGTTTCCGGTGAGGCGCGCCGCGTCTTGCTGTTGACGGGTGATACCTACAGCAAACTGATTCATCCGCTCGATCGCAGTGTCCGGGTGCTGTTCGGCGACGCCGCGGCAGCGACGCTGATTGTGGCCGAGCCGACGCTGGCCTCAGCACTGCCGCCGTCCGGCCCTTTTGTGCTCGGTACCGATGGCAGTGGTGCGAGTAATTTGATGGTACCTGCCGGGGCCGCGCGCACGCCGCGTTCGGCCGCCACGGCCGCGCCTTACAGCGACAGTTCTGGCAATGTGCGCAGTGCCGAACAATTGTTTATGGATGGTCCGGAAATTCTCAGCTTCACGCTCAGTGCCGTGCCCAAGGTGGTGGCGCAGGTATTACAGAAAGCTGGGAAAACGCTGGATCAGATCGATCATGTGGTGTTTCATCAAGCGAACGGTTTTATTCTTGAAGCCTTGCGAAAGAAGATCAAGATACCGCGCGAGAAGTTTATAATTGAATTCGACAGTGTCGGCAATACCGTCTCTTCGTCGATACCGATTGCGCTGAAACGCGCCAAAGACAAGGGCCAGCTGCAGTCCGGCGAGGTGCTGCTGTTGGTTGGCTTTGGGGTGGGCTACTCGTGGGGTGCCGGCATCGTGACGATGTTTTGAGCGCGCAGCTTGATTAATTGTTCTACCCGATTTACCGCTGACATAGCGAACAGAGGAAATACCATGCAAGAATTTTTTGAAGGAATGGCGGAGATCTTGGAGATCGATGTCGCACAAGTCAACCCGGCACTCGAGCTCGCAAGCTATGCTTGGGATTCCTTGGCAGTGGTGTCGTGCATGGCCTTGGTGGATGATGTCTACAATGTCATGCTCGATGGTCAGGCCTTGGCGAAGTGCGAAAAATTGTCTGATATTTTGCTTTTGGTCGAAGCGGCCGGGAAGTCTTGAGCATGAGCGGCGCGATGTCAGCGGCCGGTATGAATACGGCAATCGCACAGATGGCGATACGCGGCATGGTCAGTGCCGTCCCTGCTCTGTGCATCAGTAATGCCGCCTTCGAGCCGCAATTCGGTGCCGCGGCGGTGGCCGATATCGCTAAAATGACCGGCGTGCAGTCGCGTCGTCACACCAACTCGCAGCAAACCGCGGCCGACTTGTGTCAGGCCGCAGCCAACACGCTGCTCGACGAACTGGGCTGGGAACGTCAGAGTGTCGATGCGGTGATCTTTATTTCGCAAACGCCCGACTACCGGCTGCCTGCCAGTGCCTGTCAATTGCAGCATCAATTGGGACTGCGTCCATCGTGCGCCGCCTTTGATGTCAATCTTGGTTGTTCCGGCTACGTCTATGGCTTGTGGTTGGCCGGTAAATTACTCGATGGTGTAGCTCTGCGTCGGGTCTTGCTGTTGGTGGGCGATACCATCAGCAAGATTGTCAATCCAGCCGATCGTGCCACGGCTTTATTGTTCGGCGACGCCGGTTCGGCGACGGCGCTGGAATTCGATGCCGCCGCACCGATGAGCCATTTTGTCCTTGGCAGCGATGGTGCCGGCGCGCGGAATTTAATCATTCCTCAGGGCGGTGCCCGCGCTTACCTCGATGACGATGCGCGCTTGGCCGCGGCCGACCCGCGCTGCTTGTATATGGATGGCGCCGAAGTATTTAACTTTACGCTTAGCCATGTCGCACCCTTAGTCACGCAGTTGCTGGCGTTTGCCGGCGTCAGCAAGGAGGCGGTGGATCTGTTTGCTTTTCATCAGGCTAATAGTTTCATGCTCCGGCATATTATTAAAAAACTCAAACTCGATCCGCTCAAAGCACCACTCAATATGGAGCGCTACGGGAATACTTCCTGCGCCTCTATCCCACTGCTCATCACCGATGCGGCTACCGCCTGTCGCTGGGATGGGCAAGTGGCCATGATTGGTTTTGGTGTCGGCTATTCTTGGGCGGCGGCCTTGCTGAACTTGGGCAGTATGCAAGTCAATGCGCTGATAGAAATTTAAAAAGCAGAAATGTAAAATCATGATTTTCCAAAAAGATTGTTTGGCTGGACGGCGAATTCTGGTGACCGGGGCCTCGTCTGGTATCGGCCGCGCCACGGCGGTGTTATTGTCGCAGTGCGGTGCGCAAATCATTGCGGTCGGCCGCGATGCCGCGCGTCTGCAGGAAAGCATGCAGCAACTCGAGGGCGCGGGGCATGTCGCGCAAGTGCTCGATCTCAACGGCGATGATGCCATCGTCGAGTGTTTGCAGCAATTGACTCAGAGTGGTGCCTTGCACGGGATTTTTCACGCAGCCGGGGTGAGTGCCGTGCGTCCGGTAAAGTTAAGCAAAGCGAAAAATTTCGATGAAGTTTTCGCCTCCAGCGCCAGAAGTGCGCTGGCCTTGGCGCGCGCCGCTTCTTTGCGCGGCGTAATGGTCGATGCTGGTGCCATGGTGTTGATGTCCTCGGTAGCTGGCCAGCGCGGCCAGTTCGGCATGAGTGTGTATGCCGCCGCCAAGGCGGCGGTCGATGGCATGACGCGGGCACTGGCGGTGGAGTTTGCGCCTCGTGGTATTCGCGTCAACAGCATTGTCGCCGGCGCGGTGGCTACGGAAATGCATGCGCGTTTGACGCAGTCGCTGAGTGAGGCTTCGGTGCAGGAATACCATGACAAGCACTTACTTGGTTTTGGTGCCGCAGCCGATATTGCGCAAGTTGCAGGCTTTCTGTTTTCCGATGGTGCGCGCTGGGTCACGGGTGCCAGTTGGCTGGTTGATGGCGGTTACATGGCGCGATGAGACAATGACAGAGCAAAAAAATATTGTGGTAGTCGGGGCCGGTGGTTTGGCCCGCGAAATCCTTGGTTTCCTGCAGCCGCAGATCGATGCCGGCCAATTGCATATCGTCGGTTTCATCGACGACACCATGCTGCCGATGGTCAGTTTACGTACCGCCTGCCCGTATCCGGTATTGGGTACGATCCGTGACTATCAGCCTGCTGCTGAGGTGTATTTGTTATTGGCGATTGCCGATCCAGCGGCCAAGTTACGCATTGCGGCTGAATTGGAAGAAAAGGGCGCACAGTTTCTCAGCGTGGTGCATCCGAACGCGGTGCTGGCCGCCACGGCCAAGTTGGGTAAAGGCGTGGTGGTGCATCCGTTCTGTTTCATTTCAGCCGATGCCACATTGGGCGACTTCGTGCTGCTCAATTGTCATTCCAGTGTCGGTCATGATGTGCAGGTCGGTGCTGGCAGTACGATTTGTGCCCACGTCGATTTGACTGGTCATGTGCAGATCGGTCGCGGCGTGTTCGTCGGTTCGCATGCCAGTGTGCTGCCCTCGGTGGTAGTCGGCGATTTTGCTAAAATTGGTGCCGGCGCTACCGTGGTGCGCCGGGTGCGCGAGCACAGTACGGTCTACACCATGCCGGCGAGGACTTTATGATCAGCGATCGACGTTTGCAACGTGAATTCTGGCATTTGCTGTGCCATCGTAGCGAGCTGCCGGAACAGGGCCAGTTCATCAAACTGAACTGGCTCAATGAAGAGCTGTGTATTTTCAATGACCATGGCGATTTGCTGGTGTTTGATAATTTGTGTCCGCATCGCGGCACGCGGTTTTTTACTGAGCAGCAAGGGCGTGGACGGCTCAGTTGCTCGTATCATGGTTGGAGCTATAGCCAAGGGCAATTACATATTCCGTGCCGCGAGAAATTTGCGGCCGGCGAGCTTGATGGCGCCCATCTCAATACCCTTCGAACCGAATGGTGTGGTGATTTTTTATTTGCTGCCTTTGCGCCACGTAGCGATCTCGATACCCAACTCGGCGAGGTGTTCATGCAGCTCGCCTCGATTTCCATGTGTATCGATGGCGCGGCAGATTTCAATGCCTATCCGTATCAGTGCAATTGGAAGTTGGCGATAGAAAATGCCCAGGATTCATTGCATATTCCCTTCGTGCATCCGCACACTCTGGGCCGCTTGGCGCTGGAAGAAACTGCCAACGTTTACCATGGCATCAATTCTCTGGCGTATTTTAAAATTACCGATGCCAGTGCCGATAAGAAATTACGTTCGATCAAACGCATGTTTGATATCAGCGAACAGCATGAAGGTTACATGAGCATTTATTTGTTCCCGTTTACCATGCTGACCTCGACTTACGGCTATTCGTATTCGCTGCAAAATTTTTTCCCGTCCGAGCAAGAGAATAAAACCTTTTTTTACAGCCGCTTGCTCAAGGCTTGTTTGAAAAAGTCGTATCCACCGGCCGCCATGGCACATTTTTTTGATTCATCGGCCAAAGTGAATCGCCAGGTATTCGAGGAAGACCACGAGATTTGTAAAAAAATCGCGCCCCACTTTTATGATGTCAGCAGTACGCGGTTTTTATCGGTGGAGGAAGAAAAAATTGCACACTTCAGAAAAACCTTGCAAGCAGTCGATGCGCTCAGCGCGACCGACGGTTCGCCGGTCACGGCTGCGGCTGCGCAATAAATCCGCACTCTTGCATGCACGCTGACAGGCTCGCTAGTTTCAAGGGCAGGCGCGCGCTGCCGATTTGTAGTTCGGCGTTCGCACTGACTGTACCGGCCAGCCACGCCAACAACGTCTCATCATCGACCGCCTGAGCATCTATTCGTATCCATGCCATCACCTCGGCCAAATCGCGGTCATCAATGAGCGCGAGAATCTCGCCGCTGTGCAGCAGGATCTGGCCTTCGGCAGTGATCCATGCCTGCTGCGGCGCGGGCATGCTCGCGCCGGTGTGCAGCGTCAAGCCGGCCGCGCCGGTGCGGGCGATATAGGGGGTGGCGGCCAGATCGACGTAGACGCGCTGCGGGCCATTTTGAAAATACCAGGCACCGTGCTCGTCATGCAGGTAATTGCGTATGATGAATTGCAAGAGACCGCTGTGGCGAATGATGTCACCGGGCAGATTCAGGTCTTGGCAGCGCTGATCGCGCATGCGCCACTGGCCGCGCGCGTCGAGGCCGAGCCAGCCGTGACAGTGCGGTACATCGGGCCATTTGGCGATGGCCGCCAGAACGAGTTTATCCATTACAAGACCTGATCAAAAAAATGCAGCATTTTAGCGGGTAGCCAAGCCAGATTGCCGGGCCAACTGCCGGCGGCGAAGCCGACATGTCCGCCGTGCTGCGGGTACTCAAGCTGCACGCAGGGGGCTGCGGTTTGTGGTAAGTAACGGCCGGGTAAGAAAGGATCGTTTTGCGCATTGAGCACCAAGGTGGGCAGCCGAATTTGCTCGAGGATGTGGCAGGCGCTGGCACGCAGCCAGTAATCATCGGTATCGCGGTAGCCATGCAGCGGCGCAGTGACGACATTATCGAACTCATACAAATTACTGGCCGCGAGCATGCGCGCGCGTGAAAATAAGCCGGGAAATTGTTCCAGCTTTTGCAGGCATTTCGGTTTTAAGGTGTTGAGGAACATGCGCGTGTAAATGCGGTTGAAACCGCTGGACAGCGCCGCACCGCCACGTGCCAGATCGAGTGGCGCCGAGATCGCACAGGCAGCCGTGGCGATGCAAGCCGCGTGTTGCGATTCGCCTAACCAGCGCAGTAAGGCATTGCCACCGAGGGAAACCCCGGCCAGCAGTAGCGCCGCGTGTGGATGGGCGGCGCGATGTTGTGCCTGCAGACGACGCACGATCCAGTCGATTTCGGTGGCGTCGCCGGAATGATAAAAGCGCGGCGCACGATTGAGTTCGCCCGAGCAGCCGCGGAAATGCGGTACCGCACCGTACCAACCGCGTGCCTGCAGCGCCGCCATGCAGGCGCGCGCATAATGGCTGGCGCTTGAACCTTCGAGGCCGTGAAACAGTACCACCAGTGGCTGGCCGGGCTGGCCATCGAGAAAATCGACATCGATGAAATCGTGGTCGGGAGTGTCCCAGCGCTCGCGCCGCAAGCTTGGCGTTGGCGGCGCTATACCCAGCGCCGGGTAAATGGTTTGTAAGTGCCCACCTGGCAGCCAGCGTGGCGAAACATAATTCATCGTCGGCCCGGCTCAGTGCAGCACAGCGCTACGGCTGTGTTCCGCCGGCGCCTGACCGACCGCTCCGGAAGCATGATGCATGGTGATGCGCCAACCGAGCGGTGTTTTGATATACACATTGGTGGCGACGATATGCACCTCGGCGCGGTCATTGACTGCATGTTCGAGTTGCTCGATGATGCTGTGCACGGCCGTCAGCATATTGGCGACCACGTGGACTTTTCTGGCGACGATATGTACGCTGCCGTGCGCCAGGATCGCCTCCCATGAAGCGCGGATCGCGGCGTGACCAATCAGCCTGGCGGCACCGGGGTGAATGCAGACGATTTCCTCATCATCGGCCCACAGCAGCATGAGGGCTTCCAGATCAGCGCGGCTGAGCGCATCGTAAAAGGCAGTTTCGACTTCGTCGGCACTGCCGTTGAGTTGCTTTTTAGCGCGCATGATCATGGCGACTTAATGCGCTTTGAGAACGGTACCGGGCGCGAGTTTGTATTCGGTGCCACAGTAAGCGCAGGCGGCATGGCCACCGTGCGAGAGGTCGAGATACACGCGCGGATGGGAAGACCACAGCGGCATGGCCGGATTCGGGCAATAGGCGGGCAAATCTTTGGCGGCTAATTCGACGACGTTGCCGGTGCTGGCGGCGTGGGAGGTAGGGGTGGACATCATGACTCCGATATAGTGGGGGCTGCGTTTAACTAAGTGACAAACGCAATTTTAACGGATTGTCGCGCTTTGCTGTCAGCGATTGCAGCCGCTGCCAAGCGATTGTACGCACGTCGAGCGCGGACAGCGGTGAATTTATTGTCACCAAGGCCGCTGCGAACGTTAAAATGGGCGGCTTTGCTGCTTACTTTAACATCATGACATTTGAGACTGAACACGCCGCTACCCGCGCGGCTTGGCGCATCAGCGCCCCGACCTGGTTCGGCGTCGGCGCTTGGGGCTTGGTCGTCGGTGTGGCCATGATCAAGGCTGGCCTGAGTCTGACGCAGGCGCTGGTAATGACGCTGACGGTATTTGCCGGCTCGGCGCAATTGGCGGCCTTGCCGCTGATCGCGGCACATGCGCCGGCTTTGGTGATTTTTGCCACCGCCTTGGTGGTGAATTTGCGCTTCGTGATTTTTTCCGCCATTTTGGCACCGCATTTCGCCAACTTACCATGGCGCAGCCGCACTTGGCTCGGTTTCCTCAGTGGTGACGTGTCGGTCGGCCTGTTCTTGCAACGTTTTCCTGAACTCGGCAACTTCACCGGTAAGCTCGGCTATCTGAAGGGCTTGATCTATCCGAATTGGGCCGCTTGGCAGATCGGTTCCATCATCGGCATCGTGCTCGGTGCACAGGTGCCGGCCAGTTGGGGCTTGGGTTTTGCCGGGACCTTGGCGATGCTTTGCATCATGCTGCCCTTGATTATCAATCGCGCCGCCTTGGTCGGCGTGGCGGTGGCCGGTGTGATCGCGCTGTTGGCGCTGGCCTTGCCGTATAAATTGGGTTTGTTGTTGGCAGTATTAATCGGCATGGCGGCGGCGATGTGCTGTGATGCTTACTGGCCACAATCGGAGGTGCAAGCATGAACACTATCAATATCTGGTGGGTGATTTTTCTTTTGGTATTGGCAACTTTCATTGCCCGCAGTGGGTTCTGGTTGGTCGGCCATAGGATTAATTTGCCGGCGCGCTTGCAGCAAGCTTTGCGCTATGCGCCGGCCTGCGCCTTGGCTGCCCTCATCATTCCTGAGCTCTTGTCGGATCATAGTGGCGTCGATTTCAGTGCGCCGCACCCGAAATTGCTCGCCGGTATAGCCGCGACGCTGTTTTTTATGTTGCGTAAAAACATGCTGCAGACGATTGTCCTCGGCATGGCCGTCTATACGGCCTTGCGTTTGCTGTGGTGAATTGCCCGGTTTTTCATGCCTGGGCGCTAAATAGACTGCAAAACGCTGCAGGGCAGGCTGGGGCTTTGGTAAAATAGCGTAACGTTGACTCAATTTCTCGCCTTCTCGACTCGGCACTGCCTGCTCTTGCAGGGTGATGGTGCTCGGTCACGGGCCGCTTTTCCTATTAATCTTGCCAATTTAATATCACGATGCAATTCAATCGACTCAGTGACCTCATCGCAGGTAATCAGCTTTTCGGTAAACGCGTTTTCATTCGCGCCGATCTCAACGTGCCACAGGATGAACAGGGCAATATTACCGAAGATACGCGCATTCGCGCCTCCGTGCCGGCGATTCGCCAGGCGCTGGCAGCCGGTGCGGCAGTGATGGTGAGCTCGCATCTCGGTCGCCCGGTCGAAGGCGAATTCAAGCCGGCCGACAGCTTGGCCCCGGTTGCCGCGCGCTTAGCCGAATTACTCGATATGCCTGTAGCTCTTAAGCAAAACTGGATCGATGGTGTGGAAGTGGCAGTTGGTCAAGTGGTATTGCTGGAAAATTGCCGCGTCAATCGCGGTGAAAAAAAGAATGATGATGTGTTGGCACAGAAAATGGCCGCCTTGTGTGATGTGTATGTCAATGATGCCTTTGGCACCGCGCACCGCGCCGAAGCCAGTACGCATGGCATCGCCAAATTTGCGCCCTTGGTGTGCGCCGGCCCTTTGTTGTCGGCAGAGTTGGATGCGCTTGGCAAGGCACTCGGCCAGCCGGCACGTCCCTTGACCGCCATCGTGGCCGGCTCGAAAGTATCGAGCAAGCTGACCATACTCAAATCGCTGGCCGATAAAGTGGATCAACTGATCGTCGGCGGTGGTATTGCCAATACTTTTATGCTGGCAGCCGGTTTGAAGATCGGTAAATCACTGGCCGAACCAGACTTGGTCGAAGAAGCGCGCGCGATTATGGCGCTGATGGCCGCGCGCGGTGCTTCGGTACCAATTCCTACCGATGTGGTGTGCGCGACGGAGTTTTCGCCGACCGCGCTGGCGACCGTCAAACAAGTCGCCGATGTCAATGATGACGACATGATTCTCGATATCGGCCCGGTTACGGCCGCGCTGTTGGCTGCGCAAATCAAACAAGCCGGCACCATTGTGTGGAATGGTCCGGTCGGCGTGTTTGAATTCGATCAGTTCGGCAATGGCACCAAGGTGCTGGCGCTGGCGGTGGCCGATTCAAACGGCTTTTCTATCGCCGGCGGTGGTGACACGCTGGCTGCGATTGCTAAATACGAAATTGCTGATCGCGTCGATTATATTTCGACCGGCGGCGGTGCTTTCCTCGAATTTTTGGAAGGCAAAACCTTACCTGCCGTTGAAATTTTACAGCAGCGCGCACAGTAAATCACACCATGCCCGTCGTGCCGGCTAGTGCGCGTCGGGCTCGCCACGCAGTCCCGCTTGACGTCATCACCGATGACGTCAGCCTAAGAGAATTTCAGGAGACCAGATGTTACGTGCCACCAAAATAGTCGCAACCATAGGCCCCGCTTCGAACGACGTTGCTACACTTAAACGCATGATTAGCGCCGGCGTGAATGTCGTACGGCTGAATTTTTCACATGGTAAGGCACAGGATCACATCGATCGCGCCAGCATGGTTCGTCAAGCAGCCGCCGAATGCGGTCGCGAGATCGCCATCATGGCCGATTTGCAGGGCCCGAAAATTCGTATCGGTAAATTTGAAAATAATCGTATCCAGATTGAAAACGGTGACAAATTCATCCTCGATGCCGATTGCATGCTCGGTACACAAGAACGCGTCGGCCTCGATTACAAAGCCTTGCCGCGCGATGTGCGGCCGGCCGATGTGTTGTTGCTCAATGATGGTTTGATCGTCTTGGTGGTGGATAAAATCATCGGCAATGAAATTCATACCATTGTTAAAATCGGTGGCGAACTGTCGAATAACAAGGGCATCAATCGCCAAGGCGGCGGCTTGACTGCGCCGGCTTTGACTGCCAAAGATATGGAAGATATCAAAACAGCGATGTCATTCCAAGCCGATTATGTCGCGGTATCGTTTCCAAAAAATGCTACCGACATGGAAATGGCGCGGCAACTGTCGAATATCGCCGGCGAGCCGTACGGACATAAGCCGATGATGATCGCCAAAATCGAACGTGCCGAAGCGATTCCGCTGCTGCAAGAAATTCTCGACGCATCCGACGGCATCATGGTCGCACGCGGTGATTTGGCGGTCGAAGTCGGCAATGCGGCCGTACCGGCGCTGCAAAAACGCATGATCAAAATGGCCCGCGCTTCCAACAAGCTCGCCATCACGGCGACGCAGATGATGGAATCGATGATCGTCAATGCCGTGCCGACCCGTGCTGAAGTCTCGGATGTCGCCAATGCCGTACTCGATGGCACCGATGCCGTGATGACCTCGGCCGAAACCGCCTCGGGCAAGTATCCGATCGAAACGGTCGAAGCGATGTCGGCGATCTGTCTGGAAGCAGAAAAATTCCAAGAATACAAGCTCGATGCGGATTTCCTGAATCTGACTTTCACTCGCATCGATCAGTCGATCGCCTACGGTGCGCTGTTTACCGCGCATCATCTCGGCGTGAAAGCGATTGTCGCCTTGACTGAATCGGGTTCAACCGCCTTGTGGATGAGCCGTCACAGCATCAATGTGCCGCTGTTTGCGCTCACACCTAGCGTTGCTACGCAACGTAAGGCGGCCTTATACCGGAATGTCCGCACCTTCAATTTGCCGTATTCCAGCGATCGCGAAGCAGTGCTCAAGGCAGCCGAAACGGTGTTGCTCGAAAATGGCATCGTGGTGCATGGCGATACCATCGTCGTCACTTGGGGTGAGCCTATGGGCCAGGTCGGCGGAACGAATGCAATGAAAATCGTCAAAATTGGCGACCACTGATTTTTAATAGTACTTCTGGAGTTTATTATGCCTCTCGTATCGATGCGTCAACTGTTGGACCACGCCGCTGAAAATGGCTATGGTTTGCCTGCGTTTAACGTCAACAACCTCGAACAGGTTACCGCCATCATGGAAGCGGCCAATGAAGTCGGCGCGCCGGTGATCATGCAAGCTTCGGCTGGTGCACGCAAGTATGCTGGCGAAGCCTTTTTGCGTCACCTGATCGAAGCGGCGGTAGAAGCCTATCCGCATATTCCGGTGGTGATGCATCAAGATCACGGCCAGTCGCCGGCAGTCTGCATGGCCGCGATCAAATCTGGCTTCACTTCGGTGATGATGGATGGTTCCTTGATGGAAGACGGTAAAAGCGTCGCCAGCTATGAATACAACGTCGAAGTCTCGCGCGAAGTAGTCAAGTTTTCGCACTCGATTGGGGTGACAGTGGAAGCCGAACTCGGTGTGCTCGGCTCGCTCGAAACCATGATGGGCGATAAAGAAGATGGTCATGGCGCCGATGGCAAAATGACGCGTGAACAATTGCTCACCGATGTGCAGCAAGCTGCCGATTTCGTCATGCGTACTCAGTGTGATGCCTTGGCCATCGCCATCGGTACTTCGCATGGCGCGTACAAGTTTTCGCGCAAGCCTACCGGCGATATTCTGGCGATCGACCGTATCAAAGAAATTCATGCCCGTATTCCAAATACCCATTTGGTGATGCATGGTTCTTCATCGGTACCGCAAGAATTGCTGGAAGAAATACGCCAGTTCGGCGGCGACATGAAAGAAACTTATGGCGTGCCGGTAGAAGAAATTGTGATCGGCATCGCCCATGGCGTACGCAAGATCAATATCGATACCGATATTCGTTTGGCCATGACTGGTGCGATTCGTCGTTACCTGATCGAAAATCCGGGCAAGTTTGACCCGCGTGATTACCTCAAGCCGGCGCGTGAAGCGGCAAAGCTGGTGGTTAAAGCGCGTTATCTGGCCTTCGGTTGCGAAGGGCAAGCGGCAAAAATCAAGCCGATGTCACTCGAGAGCATCGCCGCGCAGTATAGAAGCGGTGCCTTGTCGCAAATCGTCAAGTAATCCGATTACTGCCAGCCGCGCAAGCCGCTGGCAGTAATGCGCAGTGCGTATCCCTATTTTGTTATTTTGTAATAAAAGTATTGAAGACCCCTCCATGACTACCCAAACCAAACCAACTCTTCATTCCTTGCCATTGCTGGGCCGTGGCAAAGTGCGCGACAACTACGCTGTCGGCGACGATAAATTGCTCATCGTTACCAGTGATCGTTTGTCTGCCTTTGATGTCATCATGTCTGAACCGATTCCTGAAAAAGGCCGGGTCTTGAATCAGATGGCGAATTTCTGGTTTGCTAAGCTCGGCCATATCATTCCGAACCACTTGACTGGCATCGCGCCGGAGAGCGTGGTTGCGCCGGATGAAGTCGAGTTGGTACATGGTCGTGCGGTAGTGGCCAAGCGTTTGCAACCGATTATGGTGGAAGCCGTGGTGCGCGGCTATCTGATCGGTTCTGGTTGGAAAGATTACCAAGAAACTGGTGCCGTATGCGGCATCATGCTGCCTGCCGGCTTGCCGCAGGCCGCCAAATTGCCTGAACCGATTTTCACGCCAGCGGCCAAAGCTGAAATGGGTGCGCATGATGAAAATATCAGCTTTGCCGATATGGAAAACCGCATCGGTGTCGAACTCGCCGCCCAAATGCGCAGCATCAGCATCGCGCTCTACAGTGCGGCGGCCGAGTATGCGGCCACCCGCGGCATCATCATTGCCGATACCAAGTTTGAATTCGGCCTCGATGCCGATGGCGTGTTGTATTTGATGGATGAAGTGCTGACTGCCGATTCTTCACGTTTTTGGCCAGCCGATTCGTATGCCACCGGTATTTCACCACCATCGTTCGATAAACAATTCGTGCGCGATTACCTCGAAACCATCACCAGCTGGAACAAAACCGCACCGGCACCGGCTTTGCCGCCCGAGGTGATTGCCAAAACGGCGGCCAAATACCGCGAAGCACTGGAACGTCTGACCGGCGAAAGCCTCAAGGATTGATGATGACAACTTCTGCCAATAAAATCGTGGTCGGTATCGTGATGGGCTCTTCATCCGATTGGGATGTGATGCAGCATGCGGTAGCTGTGCTCAAAGAATTCGGCGTTGGTTTTGAAGCCAGCGTGGTATCGGCTCACCGTATGCCCGATGACATGTTTCGCTATGCCGAAAGCGCGCGCGCGCGCGGCCTGTGTGCCATCATCGCCGGGGCCGGCGGGGCGGCGCATTTACCCGGCATGATCGCGGCGAAAACCATCGTGCCGGTATTGGGTGTGCCGGTACCGTCGAAATATTTGCGCGGTGAAGATTCGCTGCTGTCGATTTTGCAGATGCCTAAGGGCATACCGGTCGCCACCTTTGCCATCGGTGAAGCCGGTGCCGCCAATGCAGCGCTGGCAGCGGTGGCGATGCTGGCCGTGGGCGACGCTGCCTTGGCGGAAAAATTATTGGCGTTCCGCGAGCGCCAAACTCAGCTTGCGCGCGACATGGTCTTGCCACTCTGAGTGCAGCCATTTGCCCTATGCTCAGAGCGCTTGCTATCGAGCACTCTGAGCAGCCTTATTCTTTAGCATTACAGTGAGTTTTACATCATGACACCAGCCCATCAAGAGCAAGCGCGCACAGCGCTGTTACCGAATACCGCCCAAAGTTGTTTGGGCATTTTGGGCGGCGGTCAGCTTGGTCGTATGTTTGCCCATGCCGCGCAGGCGCTTGGTTATCAAGTCGCCGTGCTGGAGCCGGAACTCGGCTGCCCAGCGGCGCAAGTGGCGCAGCACCATGTTGAAGCCGAGTACGATAATGCCGCCGGCTTGGCCTTGCTGGCGAGTTTGGCCCAGCGCGTCACAACCGAATTTGAAAACGTGCCGGCCGACAGCCTCCGACAATTGGCCTTGAGCGGTTTTGTCGCGCCGTCTGCCGCCTGCGTTTCGGTGGCTCAGGATCGCTTGGCCGAAAAACACTTCTTCACCCGCTGTGGCTTGCATACCGGGGTGTATCCGGCACCGCATTGGGGTATTTCAAATCAAGACGATGTCGCCAGTGCACCGGCAGATTTACTGCCTGGTATATTGAAAACCGTGCGCATGGGTTACGACGGCAAAGGCCAGGTGCGCGTGCGTAATCGCGAGGAGTTGAGCGCAGCCTTAGCTGGTATGAACGGTCAAGTGTGTGTGTTGGAAAAAATGCTGCCACTGGCATATGAAGTATCGGTGCTGGTAGCGCGTGGTATCGATGGCCAGGCGGTGGTGTATCCGATCGCCGAAAATGTCCATCGCGACGGTGTCTTGTTCACCACTTACGCACCTGGCCCGCATGTCGCGCCAGCCATCGCCGACTTGGCGCAAAAAGCGGCACTCGATATCATCGCCGAACTGGCCTATGTCGGGGTCTTGTGCATAGAATTTTTCGTACTCGAAGATGGCGCCTTGGTGGTCAATGAAATGGCCCCGCGACCGCACAACAGCGGTCATTACACTATCGATGCTTGCGTGTGCAGTCAGTTCGAACAACAGGTGCGCGCGCTGGCGCAACTGCCGCTCGGTGATGTGCGTCAGCACTCACCGGCGGCCATGCTCAATCTGCTCGGCGATATGTGGTTTACTACCGACGGTGAATTGGTGCAGCCGGCCTGGGATCAGGTCTTGGCCATCCCGGGTGCGCATTTGCATCTGTATGGGAAAGCCGAAGCGCGCCGTGGGCGTAAAATGGGTCACATCACTTTCGTGGCGCCGACGATGGAACAAGCCCAGCATGCCCTGGTAGCAGCCTGTGCCGTACTCGGTATGGTCGCGCCGGAGTCGACATGAACGCAGCCGCCGCCAGCGCTGCCAGCATCGCGGCGGCCGCGCGCGCGCTCGAGGCCGGTGCGCTGGTCGCGTTCCCGACTGAAACGGTGTACGGCCTCGGCGCTGATGCGGAAAATCCGCAAGCGGTTGCGCGCATTTATGCTGCCAAGGGCAGACCGTCCGATCATCCGGTGATTGTGCATATCGCGTCAACTGCCGCGCTCACGCATTGGGCGCAGAATATTCCTGACTTGGCATGGCAACTGGCACAGGCTTTTTGGCCCGGACCGCTGACCATGATTTTAGCGCGCGCCGCACATATTCCGGCGGCCGTTTCCGGTGGTCAGGATACGCTTGGCGTGCGTTGTCCAGCCCATCCGGTGGCGCTGGCGCTGCTGGCGCAATTCAAAGGCGGCTTGGGTGGCATCGCCGCTCCCTCAGCCAATAAGTTCGGCCATGTCAGCCCGACTACGGCGGCCCACGTCAGAGAAGAATTTGCCGAAGAATTATTGCCCGGCGGTTTGATCGCCGGTGTCCTCGATGGTGGTCAGAGCGAAATCGGGATCGAATCGACCATCCTCGATCTGAGTCGACTGGCCAGCCACGGCCCGGTGTTGCTGCGGCCTGGTCAAATCAGTGCGGCGCAATTGGCTACGGTGATCGGCAGCCTGCCGGCCAGTCCCGATGCTGCTGCGCCGCGTGCTTCCGGCACACTCGAGGCACATTACGCACCGCGCAGCGCCGTGGCTCAAGTCGCGGCTGCCGATCTGGCCGCGCTGATTGTCGCGCTGCAGGCGCGTGGCAAACAGGTCGCCGTGCTCAGTCAGCAGTTGCCGGCAGTCTTGGCGGCCTCCGCTTGGCGTTGTTTGCCTAGTGATGCAGATGCCTGTGCGCATGATTTGTATGCCGCTTTGCGCGAACTCGATCACTTGCAAGCAGATGTGATCTTACTCGAAACGCTGCCACAAGAACCGGAGTGGCAGGGCGTGAACGATCGCTTGCGGCGCGCCGCATTTGATACGCGTGGAGTGCTGCAGCAATTACTCGTCTGAACCTACTTGTAAACTACCTTCATGACCAGAATAAAGATCGCCAGTATGAGGGTGATGATATTGGCGATGATGATAGGCCAGGCTTGCAATAAAAAGCCATAGGTGGCCCAGAGCGCGATGCCGAACACGAAAATCACATACATTGACAGCGACACGCCATCGGCGCGTTTGGCGCGCCAAGTCAACCAAGCTTGGGGGATGAAGGCAGCCGTAGTCAGGCTGGCGGCTGCATAGCCGACGAGATCAGATAATTCCATGGCCACTATTTTACCGCAGCTGATAAATAGTTAAATTAATTTTGGCTGGGAAAAAACGCGGATAAATTCCGAACGATTTGCGTATTCCGTTCGGTATCATTACCCCAAACGACAGTAAGGTGGTTCCTGCGAGCTTTTGGCAGGAACGCCGGCGGCGTTCATCGTCAACTGAAAATGGCAGATTACCCGCAAGTCATGGCAATTGCGCATCCACTCAGTCGCCCAATTTGTCATTTCGGCGCAGGCGGAAATCCAGTTAAAACAAACTGACCCGAATGGTAGATCAGCGGCGCTTGTGGCGCGACTTCGCAGTGTTCGACTTCACCGACGAAGATCACATGATCACCTTCCGGGTAGCGGCTACGGTTATGGCACTCAAACCAGGCCGATGCCCCTTTGAGTATCGGTAGTCCGGTACGGGACAGGCTGTACTCGACGCCGGCGAAGCGATCACCGCTGCGGCTGGCAAATTGTGTTGCCAGACCAGCTTGATCAGCCGACAGCACATTGATCACATAATGAGAATTACCGCTGAAAGCCGGCATACTGCTGGCCGCATTCCCTAAGCTCCACAATACCAGCGGCGGATCGAGCGAGACGGAATTGAAGGAGCTGGCCGTTAGTCCGAGGAAACTACCATCGGCTAAGCGTGTTGTGATGACGGTCACGCCGGTGGCGAATTGTGACAGGGCAGTGCGGAAGTGAGCAGTATCGAAGCCAGGCTGTTGGGCACGCGGAGAGCGGGTGTTCATTGGGGTTCCATTTAATTTTTTGCCATTATCCCAGATTTTGACTTTGACGTTGTTTGCCGCCTATATTTTGCGCCGCACCGGCCGTCGCCAGCCTTCCCAGTGCTGGCTTCAAGCGCGCGCCTGAATGTGGTAAACTAGCAGACTTAAGTAGTTGATTTCCTTGATTTTTTATCTTCCCTGATGAGATTTTATGCGCCGCTTGACTGAGATCGTTTGTCGCCTCGCCCTTTGCAGCGCCGCGTTGTTCGTGCTTGCCGCCGTTCCTGTGCAGGCGCAGGTGGCGCATGAACGGCAATTCAAGCAAAACGCCAAGCTTGGCGTGCTCGATATGTCGGCTTATCCTGCTGTCACGATGGATGGCGTGGCGCGGCGTTTGTCGCCGGCTTCACGTATTTTCAGCGTACAGAATTTGATACAGTTACCGGCCACGATCAGTGGCAATGCGCTGGTCGTCGCCTACACTGTGAATCCTTATGGTGACCTCGATCAGATTTGGATATTGACGCAGGCGGAAATCGCTAAATTCAAAGCGGCGGCATAGTGCTGTCGTATTAAGAATTTGTCCGACTTGGTCGGACGTTCAGTTTATTCAGATGCACCCTCTGGGTGCATAGGCTAAGACAAGATTTGTCCGGCTAAGCCGGACGTTTATTCAGATGCACCCTCTGGGTGCATAGGCTCAAAAATGCAAAAAAAACTCTATATTAAAACCTTCGGCTGTCAGATGAACGAGTATGACTCTGACAAAATGGCCGATGTGCTGCACGCGGCCGATGGCTTGATCAAGACCGATACGCCGGAAGATGCCGATGTCATTCTGCTCAATACTTGCAGCGTGCGTGAAAAAGCGTCGGAAAAAGTGTTTTCCGATCTCGGTCGTTTGCGTGAATTGAAGCGTAAAAATCCGGCCTTACTGATCGGCGTCGGTGGTTGTGTGGCCTCACAAGAGGGCGCGGCGATCATCAAGCGCGCGCCCTATGTCGATGTGGTGTTTGGCCCGCAGACCTTGCACCGGCTGCCGCAATTGATCGCCGAGCGGCGCAGTTCCGGGCGTTCGCAGATCGATATCAGTTTTCCTGAGATTGAAAAATTCGATCACATGCCGCCGGCACGCGTCGATGGCGCCAGCGCTTATGTGTCTATCATGGAAGGCTGCAGTAAATATTGCAGCTACTGTGTGGTGCCCTACACGCGCGGTGAAGAAGTCTCACGTCGTTTCGACGATGTGCTGGCGGAAGTGGCCGGCTTGGCCGCGCAAGGTGTGAAAGAAATTTCTTTGCTGGGGCAGAATGTCAATGCCTACCGCGGTGTGATGGAAGACGGTGAAATCGCCGATTTTGCCTTACTGCTCGAATATGTCGCCGAATTCCCGCAGATAGAACGGATACGCTTTGTCACCAGTCATCCTAAGGAATTCACGCAGCGCCTGATCGATTGCTATGCCAAAGTACCGAAGCTGGTCGATCATTTGTATTTGCCAGCCCAGCACGGTTCGGACCGGATTTTATCCGCCATGAAACGCGGCTACACCGCACTCGAATACAAATCGGTGTTGCGCCGCTTGCGGCAAGTTCGGCCGAATATCTCGGTGTCGTCCGATTTCATCGTCGGCTTCCCCGGTGAGACGGATGAAGACTTTGCCGCACTGATGAAGCTGATTGAAGACATCGGTTTCGATAACAGTTTCAGTTTTATTTTCAGTCCGCGTCCCGGTACGCCGGCGGCTAATCTGGCTGACGATACCCCGGCCGAATTGAAATTACGGCGCTTGCAACAATTGCAGGCGGTGATCGATGCCAATACCAAAAAATACAGTAATGCGATGATCGGTACGGTGCAGAAAATTTTGGTTGAGGGCCCATCGGTGAAAGATCCGCAAGAGCTGCAAGGGCGTACCGAAAACAATCGTGTCGTCAACTTCGCCGGCCCGAAATCGCTGGTCGGCAGCTTGGTTAACACGCGGATTACCGAATCGTACAATTACTCTTTGCGCGGTGAGTTGGTCGAAGAAAATGTGACGGCATGACAGGCAAAACTCCCGTGCCGGTGCTGCATTTTATTCCGCAAACGCTGGACAATACCCAGTTGGCGAATTTGTGCGGCCCGCTCGATGAAAATTTGCGGCAAATTTCGGCGGCGTTGGACGTGACAATTTTCCGCCGGGGTGGAAAATTCATCATCAGCGGACACCACGCCGAGCGCGCGCTGGCCTTGCTCGAACATTTTTATCCGCTCGCACGCAAAGCGGTTTCCATCGATGATGTGCAATTGGCGCTGGTGGAACAAAAAGCCAGAAACACTCTGGCCGGGCGTACCGCGTTGGCTGTGCCGGTCTTGCCGCTGGCGGATAGTCCGGCAGAGCTGGCCGATGTCGGTAGTCCGGTGTTAAAAACCCGGCGCAGCGATTTACGCGGGCGCACGCCACATCAGAATCTCTACCTCAAAGATATCCTTGAGCATGACATCACCTTCGGCATCGGCCCAGCCGGTACTGGTAAAACCTATCTGGCGGTTGCTTGTGCCGTTGATGCCCTCGAACGCGAGGCCGTGAAACGTATCGTGCTCACGCGTCCGGCGGTGGAAGCTGGTGAGCGACTCGGTTTTCTGCCCGGCGATTTGGCGCAGAAAGTCGACCCGTATCTGCGTCCGCTGTATGATGCCTTGTACGATTTGCTCGGCCATGACCGCACCCAGAAAATGTTTGAAAAACAGGCGATTGAAATCGCACCGCTGGCGTATATGCGCGGTCGTACACTCAATCACGCCTTTATCATTCTCGATGAAGCGCAAAACACCACGCCGGAACAAATGAAAATGTTCCTCACGCGTATAGGTTTCGGCAGCAAAGCCGTGATCACCGGTGACTTGACTCAAGTCGATCTGCAGCGCGGCCAGAAAAGCGGTCTCATCGATGCCTGTCAGGTTTTGCAGGAGGTGAAAGGCATCGCCTTTTCACAGTTCAGCAGCGTCGATGTGGTCCGTCATCCACTGGTCGGTCGCATCGTCGACGCCTACGAAGCGGTGCATGAGCACGCCTCGCTTCATTCCTCAACACTCCATGCCGCCCAACATGCCCGCAAAAAATAAACCAGCCGCTAAGCCGCGCCTCTCTTTGTCGGTACAGTATGCCGATCCGCGTTTGCAAGAATTACTGCCGCGTCCGCTGTTACGGAAAACCGTGCAGGCAGCGCTGTTCTTTCCCGCCGAGTTGACGCTGCGGTTTGTCGACGCCGCCGAAGGGTGCAGCTTGAACCACGATTATCGTGGCAAGGACTATGCAACCAATGTACTGACTTTTGCCTACACCGAAGACGAAGATGCCGAAGTAACGCAGGCCGATATCATCTTGTGTACCGATGTCTTGCAAGCAGAAGCACTGGAACAAAAGAAAAGCGTGGCTGAACATGCTTGCCACTTGATCGTGCACGGGGTGTTGCATGCCCAAGGCTACGACCATGAAGATGATGCCGAGGCCGAGGAAATGGAAGCGCTGGAAATCAGCATTCTGGCCGGCCTTGGTTTGGCTAACCCTTACCTGTAAGGCGACGACGATGCGCTGGTTTTCTGCACGCGCACCACGCGGTCGCCGCATCAGTATGGGCGGGCGTGATGTGCTGACCTTCGGTTTGGGACGCCATGTCTGGCAAGATGTGTACTATTACGCGATGACCTCGAGTTGGCCGATGTTTTTCGCCGCCGTCGCCGTCGTGTTCCTGTTATTCAATCTGATATTTGCCAGCCTTTATCTGTTGGGCAGTAATCCTATTGCTAATCTGGCCCCGGATAATTTTCTCGGGGCTTTTTTCTTCAGCGTGGAAACCTTGGCAACGGTCGGCTATGGCGACATGCATCCGCAATCGGTGTACGCGCATGTGGTGGCGACCTTGGAAATTTTCGTCGGCATGGCCAGTGTCGCCTTAACTACCGGTGTGATGTTCGCGCGTTTTTCGCGGCCGCGTTCGAGCATCGTGTTTGCCCGCCACCCGGTCAGCCATGTGGTGGATGGGCGCTTGATGTTGATGATACGACTGGCCAATGCGCGCATGAATATCATCAGCGAAGCGGCGGCCAAACTGCGCCTGATCCGCGATGAACCGACTGCCACCATGGGCAGTTTCAGAAAAATTCACGAGCTCGTGCTCGAGCGCGAGCAGCATCCTATTTTTATGCTCGGCTGGACCGTCATGCATGTGATCGACAGCCAAAGTCCCTTGTATGGTTTGACCCCGGAACAACTGCAGGCCAGTAATGCGGCACTGATACTGAGCATAGAAGGCATCGATGACACCACCAATCAATCTCAGCGCGCACGCCAGTATTATCCGAGCGCCCTGATACATTGGAATCATCGCTACGTCGATATCATGAGCAATCAAGGCAGTGTCGCACATTTACATTACGCCAAGTTTCACGATACCGAAGAGCTGCACATCAGTGCAGATGAAACGATGCCGGCAGAAAAATGACCGGCGTATGACAATCTGCTGTGTCTTTATTAAAAAAGCAACAAATTAAGCCCTGCATCGACAAAATTTGGGAAAGTCGTTGATTTGTTGTATTCTGTAGGATTGAAATAACGGCGTTATGCCTCCTATGCAAGAGCACTCCAGTAAGGTCAGACCAGCTGACCTTAAACCACACCGGTCTTTGTTTGAACGATTGACCGCTCTGATTTCTCCAGAACCTGAAAATCGCGCCGAACTGTTGGAAGTATTGACAGACGCTCAGGAACGTAATCTCATCGATGCCGATGCCTTGGCAATGATAGAGGGCGTGTTTCAAGTTTCCGACCTCGCGGCCCGCGATATCATGATTCCGCGCGCGCAAATGGATGTCGTTGACATTTCCACTCCAATCGAGGAATGGTTACCGCAAGTGTTGACCGCTGCGCATTCACGTTTCCCTGCTATCGATGGCGATCAAGATAAAGTGATCGGCGTGCTGCTGGCCAAAGATCTCTTGCGTTATTACGCGGAAGAGGCCTTCGATGTCCGCGCCATGCTGCGGCCGGTGATTTATATTCCGGAATCGAAACGACTCAATGTCTTGCTGCGCGATTTCCGTGCCAACCGCAACCATATGGCGATGGTCGTCGATGAATACGGCGGTATTGCCGGTCTGATCACGATTGAAGATGTGCTCGAACAAATTGTCGGCGATATCGAAGATGAATACGATTTCGAAGAGGAAGAAGATAATATTCTGGCACTCGAAAACAAAGGCAATGGCAAGCGTTGGCGCGTCAAAGGCTTGACTGAGCTCAGCCATTTCAATCATATGCTCGGGGTTGAACTGAGTGATGTGACGGTAGAGACGATAGGCGAATTGGTCGAGCATCATCTTGGCAAAGTACCGCATAAAGGCGACGAATTTTCCCTCGGCAATTTGTTTTTCGAAGTCTTACGTGCCGATGCGCGTGAAGTGCAGATCTTACAAGTCGAGCAACGCATTGAAGCGCGTCATGGATTAAGCGAATGAATCGCAGCGGCTGGCTGCCGCGATGGCGCGCCGGCTCGTTTGCCGGCGCGCTGATGGTCAGCTTGCTGGCCGGCGCAGTGAGTGTGTTCTCGTTTGCCCCTTATGCCTTGTGGCCGCTGCAAATTCTCAGCCTGGCCGGGTGGTTTTTCATATTGCTGCAACCACAATGGAGCTTGCGTCAAGTCGGCTGGCTTGCTTGGGCGGGCGGCACGGTTGCTCTGTCCATCAATGTCTGCTGGTTGTGGGTGGCGATGGCACGCTACGGCGACATGCCAGCCGCCTTGGCCGCGCTGGCACTGCTGTTGTTCGCCGCCGGCATGGCGGTGTATCCTTGGCTATTCGCGCTGCTCGGTGTGTTTCTGCAACGGCGTTGGCGACTCTCGCTGACAGCGACTCTGCTACTACTTTTTCCGGCGCTCTGGACTCTTTCCGAATGGCTGCGTGGCTGGCTGCTCAGTGGTTTTCCCTGGGCCATCGGCGGTTATGCCCACAGCGACAGTCCCTTGGCTGGCTACGCGCCGCTGGTCGGCGTGTATGGAGTTGGCTATGTGGCCGCGCTGCTCGCCGCGATCTTGGCCTTGCTGCTCTCTGCTGGTATCGGCCGGGCACGGCGCACGGCGCTGGTTTTGCTGGCTGTGGTATTGCTTGCCAGCGGAGCGCTGTTGCGCAGCGTGGTGTGGACGCAGCCCAGCGGCACAGCCTTGAGTGTGCGCTTACTGCAAGGGAATATTGCGCAAGATATAAAGTTCGATCCGCAACATCTGCAAGATACCTTGGATTTATATCGCAGCATGCTGACAGCTACACCCGCCGACCTGATCATCACGCCGGAAACTGCCTTGCCAGTGCCGATATCAATGTTGCCGCCTGATTATCTTTCCAGCTTACAAAACTATGCCGCTGCGCACGGCAGTGCGATCTTGCTGGGCGTAATCATGCAAGATGGCAGCGATCGCTATGCTAATAGTGTGCTGGGCTTATCGACCGAGTATGCCGCTGCCAGTTATCGCTACGATAAACATCATCTGGTGCCGTTCGGTGAATTTATTCCCTATGGCTTCGCTTGGTTTGTGCGGTGGTTACATATTCCCATGGGCGAACTGACTCCCGGCGCGGCGCGGCAAGCGCCGATGCGGGTCGGGACGCAGTTTGTGTTGCCGAATATTTGCTATGAAAGTTTGTTTGGCGAAGAAATTGCCGACAAGCTGCGTGCCCAACAGCAGGCCGGTCAGGGCGTCGCGAGTATTTTGCTCAATGTGTCGAATCTGGCTTGGTATGGTGATTCAATAGGCATTCCGCAACATTTGCAATTTGCGCGTATGCGCGTGTTGGAAACCGGTCGACCTTGGCTCAGCGCCACCAATACCGGTGCCACCGTCCACATTCGCGCCGATGGTGTCGTGCAGGCGCAATTGCCATTTCTACGGCGCGCCAGCCTGACTGCCAGTGTACAAGGGCAGACCGGGATGACACCCTACCTGCGCTGGGGTAATCGCACGGTGGTATGGCTGGCTTTGTTCATGCTGCTGGCTGCGCGTTGCTCAGTCCCTTGGACTGGCAAGCAATAACTCAATCAGCTTTCATATTGGCGTCGATATCGGCCAAGCATTCGATTCCGCGCGCGCTGATGCGACGTTCTGCGCTGACTTCATCCGTCTCGATATGACCTTTTTTACTCAAAAATGTAGCGACTGTTTCCATTAATGGGGCATTGCCGTCGGCGGCGATGGCGCGCAAACCGTCAATACATTGCTTGATGAATAAAACCTGACGACCGGTTTCGGTCAATTCCAAGCTACCATCTTTGCGATAGGCGACCAGTTTAATACCCGACAAACGCTTGGTGTTGCGTCCTATGCAGGCATTCGGTTTAACATTTTTCGGCAATTTGCTGATCAGTTCCAGCGCATTGTATTCATCGATACTTAACTTGTGATTCATTCCAAATCCGATTCTTCAGGTGTGTGTCGCGGCATGATTGCTTGGCGCGTTACGAAAGGAGAGCGAAAACACCGCTATGCGGCGCGCTGCGCCGTACTGGGGCGCCGGGTTCGCCGAGGTTCCGCTGTGATTGCTGATTTTGCAGCGAATATATCATAGCGCCGCGCTTTTGCCGTGTTTTGTGTGCATTGGCATTGCATTGGCAATGCCTTGGCAATGCCTTGGCATGTATACAGCCGCGTTTTTCTCTGCACTAGCTTGCGGCAAAAAAGCGACGCTACACGATGGCTGTGTTAAATTGCTGGAAATCGAATAATCGCCTGCCTCGCGCGCACCATGAATCAACCTGTCCTGATCGAACATAGTAAAGCCACACATTTTCCCGGCGGGCCACGTTTGTTGGCCGACATCGGTGCCACGCATGCGCGCTTCACGCTCGAAACGGCCGCTGGTGTGTTTCAGGCGGTCCAGGTGTTGAAGTGCGATGAATACGGCGGCATGGTTGAACTGATGCAGGCGTATTGGGATCAGCAGCAAGTGAGCGGGGTGCAGCATGCGGCCTTGGCGATTGCTTATCCTATCGATGGCGATTATGTGCGCATGACCAATCGCGCCTGGGAGTTTTCCATCGATGCCGTGCGGGCGCAATTTTCTCTGCATACTTTACTCATCGTGAATGATTTCACCGCCTTGGCGATGGCCTTGCCGCACTTGCAAAGTGGCGAACTGATGCAGGTTGGCGCTGGCACGGCGGTTGCCAAATCGGTCATCGGTGTGCTCGGGCCGGGCACCGGTTTGGGGGTGTCGGGTTTGATTCCGACTTCCGACGGTTTTGTCACGCTCGGTTCGGAAGGCGGACATGCCAACTTTGCGCCGAGTGACGAGCGCGAATTCTCGATACTGCAATTTGCTTGGCAAGAATGGTCGCATGTTTCGGCTGAGCGGCTGATTTCCGGCCCTGGTATGGAATTGATCCATCGCGCCTTGGCCGCCAGGAATCGCTGTGCGCCCACGGCGGTATCGGCCCAAGAAATTACTCGCCGCGCCCTGAGCGAGGCCGAGCCTTTGTGCTTGGAAACGCTGGAGTGCTTTTGCGGTATGCTCGGTAGCTTCAGTGCCAACCTGGCCGTGACGCTCGGCGCTTGCGGCGGTATGTATATTGGTGGCGGCATTATTCCGCTGATGGGGGAATGGTTCACGACTTCACCATTTCGCGCGCGCTTCGAAGCCAAGGGCCGTTTTCGCGGCTACTTGGCGCAGATTCCCACCTATGTGATCACGACGCCGAACCCGGCGTTTTATGGCGTCTCGGCGATTTTGTCTGAGCACTTGCGCGGCCGCAGTGCCGACAGTTCACTGCTTGACCGCATACAGCAAATCCAAGCGACGCTGACGCCGGCTGAACGGCGTGTGGCAACACTGATTTTAGCCAATCCGCGCAGCGTGCTCAATGAAGCGATTGTGGAAATCGCCAGGCAAGCCGATGTCAGTCAGCCTACCGTCATCCGCTTTTGTCGTTCGCTCGGCTTCACCGGTTTGGCCGACTTCAAACTCAAGTTTGCCAGCAGTCTCAACGGCACCATTCCGGTACGACATAGTCAGGTAAGGCGCAATGACAGTACCCACGATTTAAGCGCGAAAGTGATCGACAATACCGTGTCGGCAATTCTACAATTTCGCGATCAACTCGATGTTCATGCGATTGAGCGGGCCATTGCATTTTTGCATAAAGCCAATAAACTCGAATTGTATGCGATGGGAAATTCGCGCGCCGTTGCGCTTGACGCTCAGCATAAGTTTTTCCGCTTCCGCATTCCGACTGCCATTTATGGCGATGCGCATTTGTTTTTGCTGGCGGCCGAATTGCTGAAACCTGGCGATGTCGTCATCGTCATCTCGAACTCAGGAAAATTGCCGGAACTGTTGCACGCCGTTGATGCGGCTTTATTCGCCGGCGCGGCCGTCATCGTACTGGCACCGCATCAGTCGCCGCTGGCGAAGAAGGCGACGGTGTGCTTGGCAGTCAATCACACCGAAGACAATGCCAGCTTTCTGGCGATGGTTTCACGTATTTTACAGCTCTTGCTGATCGATATATTGACGGTCGGTTTGTCACTCGAAGCGCCGCGTGGTGAGACTGGCTTGATCAAAGAAAGCAGTTATACGCGCTTTATTTCGCATCTCGACAGTTGAGTCCGCAAAAGAAAAAAAGCGCCGGGAAAAACCTTCGGCGCTTTTTTTGTATTGACTGCTGCTTACTTCAAGAACTGCTCGTTCCCAACCATACCGATCTTGGTCACGCCAAGTCGCTGAGCCGAAGCCATCACTGCCGCCACCGATTTATACGGTACGACCGCGTTCGGTCGCAGATGTACTTCCGGCTGATTCGGGTTGCTCGCCACTTCAGTGAGCTTGGCTTCGAGTTCAGCGCGGTTTGCTACTGCCACGCCATTCCACAAGACCGTGCCGTCAAAGTCGACATCGAGATTGACCACCACCGGTGGCTCCGTCGGTTTCGACGGTTGATTGGTCGGCATATTCAGATTGACCGAATGATTCTGGATAGGAATCGTGATGATCAGCATGATGATCAACACCAGCATGACGTCGATCAGGGGCGTCATGTTCATTTCTATCATTACTTCCGGTTCGCCTGAGCCGCC
>NZ_JASJVS010000047.1:0-35162 GCF_035019605.1 Undibacterium sp. 5I2
CAGTTAACCACGAACGCCGCTGGGTTCCTGCCAAAAGCGCGCAGGAATGACGTGGCCACCAGTTAGGGTAATGATACTGACTCAATACCCTTTTGCGACAGCCTCTGAAGGCCGGGGTTTCAAACCCTAGTCAGATTTTTGATGAACAAAGCGCTGCGCATCCCTGATTACCTCGGCCACATTCTGCAGGCGATTGAGCGCATTGAGCGCGTTATTAACACTTCAATCCTTGACGCCGATAAAATAGTGGAGATTCATGATGCCATCTTCGGTTCTTTAATTACTTAAATTTACGGCTATATGCATTCTGAGGTTGGATGTAACATTATTTTAGCCATGGGCACCAAATTTGGTATTAGCTGCCAAGGTTGGAATTGTCGAAAAGTTTCTACTGTCTTTGAGATTATGCTGGTTGGAATTGCCAGATCCGTACAGTTTTTGTACCCATATTTCCAGTGGTTGCCTTAGGCTTCTCGATTTTGCCTCCTTTTCTTCCATCATTGTCTCTGTCACTATCTTTTACGGTTTTGACTGGTTGAGAAATATTGTGCACAGCATCATCGTCAATTAGCATATTCAGGAGATTATATTAATTGATGAAAGTCCAATCGACTATGTCGAGCGGTGACCGACGAAAACAACCTATCAGTGATTTTCACCTATACCGTTTCAATGGTAACTCGATACCCAAAGCCCAGTGGATCGTCGTAAGAAGGTGCCACACTATTCCGATTAAGGCGGACATGCAAAGCTTTGGCGTTCGCTTTGAGCCGGGCCGGATAAAACAAGATCTTTACCGGTGCTATCAACCTCGGAGTGGTAGTCAAAAGTATTCCAGCTAAAGCCCGCTACGATGCCATATTTCTTGCCTGTGCTTCGCAAAGCGCACCACTGATTTTTCAAATCTTCTTCCAAAATCATATAGTTCGCAATTGCTGTGCGTGGACTGGCAGCGAGAATAGTATCCAGTTCAGCGGGGGAGCCAATGTTTTTCAGTAATAGCCTTATCGGATTATTGGCAGCCTTACCGTTATTGAAGCGGACAATGAAATCGGATAATGGCGTAGCCCCGTTACCGTACCCGGCGCGGTATAAATTATCTACTTCCACCGATACCACACCCAAGGGCTGTAGATCGCTCAATTGTTGTTGCAACTGTTTAAAAAAGCCCGTTTGATTCCATTCCTTCATCCAATCGGCATTGTCATCTTGGCAGTGATCACCGACCGGGATCGATTTTGCGACATAGATTTTGGCGGCATTTTGTACGCGCACACATTCATCTGGCGCCCAGCTATTACCGGTTGGTCCGCCTGGCCCCTCTAAATACACGTGCAAGCGCCAACCCTGAGTACGCATTTTCTGCACGCTGCTCAAAAAATCAGACGACGAGGTATCTCCGCCGACATCTATTCCAGCAATCACATCCGAATATTTTGCCAATGCAGCCTTCGCCTGTGGTGTAGTCAAGACATCAAGCGCTTTGTGACCAGAACTAAAATAGAAATACGTTAGCGCGCCGGGTGTCGGTGTCGGTGCCGGTGCCGGTGTGGGTATCGGTGTCGGTGTCGGTGTCGGACCAGGCGCACCGCCGCCACCGCAAGCGAGCAACAGGCTGCATAAAGGCAAAGTTAAAAATTGACGATTGCCGATGATTTTTTGGATGTTCAAAGCGCTGACCTCACTTGAAAAATGGACTGAGACTACACCAGTATCGGCTGCGAGCAGCACCGAGACCGAGTTCTAGTAAATAGTTGACTCCTCCGGATGTTGGAATCACTTCTGCTTTTTAAAAAAAAACCAAAGGTGTGTAACTTTATTATATCTTTTAGCAATATGAAGACTGAGACTTGAAATGTGCTTTTTAATCAAAATCGCCATCCTCAGCCAAACCGATCAAGGTTGGAATATGTGGTCCGTATTCAATGGTTTCAGATGTAGTCTTGGCTGAAATTTGAGATTCTGAACTTGGAAGAAGGCGAACTCCGCTACCAACTTTCCTAGCCTGTTTTGCGTACAGTGTTTTCGCACGGATAATCTCGTAACTGTAACCACGACCAATTCGATTTGCCATCTTGATTAGGCCGTTAAGGCATTCAGTGTAAGCATTCGTGATTTGACTTGGTGAATCCCAGTACGCAAAAATGTCGTCATAATGGTTATGAACCGTTTTTGCTAAAGAATGAAATTTATCCAATTCCTTATCAGGTAACGAGTTTTCCCATGCCTCGAAGGCACGCATCGCCGATTCTTTTGTCGGGTCATCATAAATTCTGAAAAATGCTTCTTTGAAATCGTATGCCAGTGCTAACTCTGGAATGCTCTTTCGCACCACTTCCAGAGCTTCCTTTTCTGCTGCATTCAAATTCGATGGTCTTTTTAAGGTCAACCACCGAATAGACTTTTTGATATGCACCCGTTCATTTTTCGAAAGCGTTGCTTGGTATTTCTTACGTTCATCATCTAATGCCTCAGATGCCATCTTAACGACATGAAATTTATCAATGACCAGTCGCGCATTTGGCAGATATGGACTGAATGATCGCTTGAAAGGTCTCCACATATCAGTACAGACCCACTCAACTTTTTCGCGGTCTCGCAGTTTTTCAAAGAACGGCATCATGTGATCTTGGGTGCGAAACTCAAGCATTTCAAAGACATTGTTCGTGGCCAGATTCGTAATCACGCACCGGTAGTCACCAGCTAGATTCACTTCGTCTATTCCCATGATGACTGGAGTTTCATAACGAACAGTGCGCTCCAAATCAACAATCAGATCCTGCGCAATGTTCTTGATCGTGTTAACGGCCAAGCCTGTCTGTTCAGCAAGCGCGTGAAACGTCATTCCAAGACATCGCTGGCGCACAGCATCAACAAGCCGTTTGGTGGCACGCCTGCGTTCATCGAGAAACAGTAAGTCTGGAGTTGATATCTTTGCGCAACCAATACACCGATACCGTGGTCTGGAAATCTCCAACCGTACCGGCTGCATCTGCATTGGCGTGTCTGCAAAAATATTAGTTCTGCGTCCATGTCGATGCAAAGGCTTACCGCATTCCTGACAGAATGGTACTTCGCCTTCGAGTACCTCGGCAACAACCGTGATTACACGATTACCATAATGCAAATCAACCGGTTTTACTCCCGGCAAGTTAAGTAGGTCGAACACTATTGGCCTCTCAACCTATGTCGCTAATGTTTATATCTTTGCGATCGCGGATTAATTCGTAAATTATGTCTGTCAGCGCCCCCATAGACTGGCGGTCAGATTTCAACACCAGGGTAGCTAATTTTTGGTGAGACGTCAGAGCCCTGACGACTCCTTGTTGCACGGCTCCTGGCAAATTCCCTTTCAGTGCCTGTTCACGTGAATTATTTTCAACCTGAGCCATAACAACATCATTTTCACGAGCGATCGCAACGATATGATTAACGAAAGTCGCTTGGTCACGAAGTGGTGTTACCTCTCCAAAAAGGCGGTTTAAGCGATCGATGATTTCCATTAGATAATGTGGGTCTTCACCTTTACTACCTCCGCTACCCGGTCCAATCGGTTTAAGTACAGTTGGATCATTATCATCTACTGGGACATCATCCTTGCGTTTAATATCAAATCCTGTAAGTACCAACCCTTTCAGATCCACTGACTCAGGAGGTTCGCCATTCAATCGTTTTTGAAGTAACTTCACAAAAGCCGCATAGTTTTCTAACTCAGGATCACCAAAATCCACCAGTTGGGCAATGTAAGCATACGTACGGACAAACCTACCCAATCCTGACTTGAACGCAATTAAGGTCTTAATCTGGTCCGCATGTTCTTTTCTATGATGATCTGCTGATTTCATTGCAGTTTCATCGCCAGTGCTGTGGGCCTTTTCAAAAGCTGCCTCCCACGTTCCAATAGCATCACGAAGCATTTTCAAGCGCTGATTGAATACACGGGTTGGACGTTCGGTTGCAGCATATAGCGCCTTGTGCTGTGGTTCCTGAGCTTGAGTGATGTCTCGAATAGTTTTGAACCGGGCTTCCTTGAACTCTTCCAAGTCCTCTGATTCATAAAGCCCTTGGGCATCCAAAGTTTCTTTGATCTCATAGACGACATTGACGTCTTGCATGTCGTCAATCTGGGCACCATCGTCATACATGTCAAACGCTCTACGCACATTGGCTGGATCATTGACAAAATCAATAATGAAAACTTCATCCTTGCCTGGCGCCATCCGGTTGAGTCGGGAGAAAGTTTGCACAATCTCCACATCATTGGCAATCTTCTTATCAACGTACATGGCGACCAATTTGGGTTGATCAAATCCAGTCTGAAATTTATCAGCAACAAGCATGACGCGGTATTCAGGTCGTTCAAACGCAATGCGCAAATCCTGTCCAGCCACATCAGGGTTCATACTGACTTCAGTAAACTCCTCACCTTCGTCAACCATAAAAATCTCAGCAACGTCACCCACATCATCGCCATGTATAACCTGCTTGCCAGTCATCTTTCCAGAGAAAGCGACCAATGACCTAATGCCGGAATACTCAGGGTGCTTTCCGATATAGGCATCAAATCCCTTCTTGTAACGGATTGCCGCAGCCCTGGAGCTTGTGACCACCATAGCCTTGGCCTTGCCATCAAGGCGGTGCGCCACGTTCTTACTGAAGTGTTCTATGATGAATTGCACCTTCTGGGTCACATTGGTAGGATGTAATGACATCCATTGTGCCAAAGCCCGTTTGGCACTTTTCCCGCTGACTCTCTTCGTGTCTTCAATCTGTTTGGCAAGATTGAAAGCGGTCTTGTAAGGGATGTATCCCTTTAGCACATCAAGAATGAATCCTTCCTCAATGGCCTGACGCATTGGGTAGCGATGGAATGCGCGCGGAAGATTCGTTTTGGAGGCTGGTTTCGTTGGATCTGTCGGACGCCCGAACAGCATAAGAGTGGAATGCTTTGGCGTTCCCGTAAACGCAAAATAACTGATGTTGTTAGGTCTAGCCCGTGATTTTTGTAGTTCCTCAAGAAGCTCCTCTACCGTCAAGGATGCCATCTTCCCGTTGCCACTCATGGCCAATGCGGTCTGTAGTTTGGCGGCGGTCGAGCCTGTTTGTGATGCATGTGCCTCATCAATGATCACACCAAAGTTTTTGCCTTTTAGTGCTTTGTCAGTAACGATGGCTTCCATCGCAAAGGGGAAGGTCTGTATGGTGACAACAATAATTGGAGTACCTGCAATTAATGCTTCTGCGAGTTGTTTACTCTTGGATTTTGAAGATTTTTGACGATCAATGGCGGCAATGACTCCGAACTGGTGGTCAATCTGTTTAACCGCATCCTGAATTTGTCCATCCAACACAGTGCGATCGGTGACAATGATCACGCTACTAAAAATAGTATCACCATTATCTCTACGTAGTTTGACCAAATCATGGGCAGTCCATGAAATTGTGCTGGTCTTACCGGAACCGGCGCTGTGATCAGCCAGGTATGAAAGACCGGGTCCATTTTTTCGGGCGTCATCAATCATGTCATTGACAGCGGACCACTGGTGGTAGCGAGGGAAAATCAGGGTTTCACGTTTGGACCAGTTACCTTTGATGTCGACAACGTCCTTTTTCTCAACATAAACGAAACTGTGAAAGATACGCAGCCAGGCATCAGGTTGACAAACCTGTTCCCAAAAGTAAGCGACCGGATATTCTTTGTCTGCACGTTGGGGGTTGCCAGCATGACCTTCGTTGCCCTGATTGAAGGGCAGAAAGAACGTGTTTTCACCTTCTAATTTTGTCGCCATCTGAATATCAGAATCCGACATAGCAAAGTGAACAACAGCTCCCCGTTTAAATGTCAGTAGCGGTTCTTTGCGTTTAGTTTTGGAGTCGTACGGCAAGCGATCAGTTTTGTATTGATCCATGGCCGCTTCAGCAGACTGAGTAAAGTCGGTTTTGAGTTCAACCGTAGCAACTGGCAAACCATTGATGAACAACACGAGGTCAATGGCTAATTTTCTGCTTGGATGGTATTGAAGCTGAGGTACAACGCGCAACACGTTGGAGGCATAGCGCTTGAGTACGGTTTCATTGCGCTTGTCCTCAGGTGCAGCTTCCGACAAATCCAAATGGCCACAACCAGCAATGGAAAAGCCATTACGAAATACATGCATGGTGCCGTGTTGATCAAGTGCCTTGGCTAAGCGATCCATCAAGATATCACGGGCTCGCTCGCCGTTATCCTTGCAGAGCTTGGTCCACTTTTCAGGTTGAGTAACTTCAAGCCAATTGATCAAATCATCTGGGTATAGAGCGCGCTCGGTGTCGTACTGGAGTGTACTGCCGACTTTCCAGCCTTGCGCTTCCAGTTTGGAAACGATGTAGGCTTCGAAATGCTTTTCTTGGTGCGCGGTATCACTCATATTTTTGCCTTTAGTCTCTTTGCTTCAGTCACACCGTGTCGTGCCAAAAATATTGGACCCCACGCATCTGCACCTTCAGCGGTGATTGCAGAAACAAGATCCGAGCCATCTATTAACATTCTCTTTGTAATTCTCTGAAAACCTAATGTTGGACCAAGGGTTTCACCTGATTGAAGTTCGGGAGCATTATCGATAATGAATTTCGTGACGTCTGCCCAAAGTTCATTATTATCCCGGTAGGCAACAGCGATGAGGTGTTCGATTGTGCAATAGCCATGATCTAAACTTTCCGCTAACTTCCATGCTCGCATCACCAGATTTTCTGCTTCGGTTTTTGTCATGCAAACTCCCGTAGATCGATTTGGCCTGTGACGGCGGCGGTAATGAATGCAGATCGACGCTCTTTTAGGAGATTGACACTGTGTTGGGTTTTTCTTATGAGCAGGTCAATCCGGTTCATCGCAGCGTCCACCGTTTCGACTATTTTCATCTGCTCTTGAACGTCGGGCAACGAGACAGGGAATTCTCCATATCGTTCTGCCCCAACATTTTCAATGGTAGCCTGAATAGCTGTTCTTTGGATGTAATCCCAATAGTAGTAGGAACGAACTGCGAGAGCTATGAAATCTGGGATGACTTGATTTGCATCAAAACGACCACGAATGAGATAGCCCGCAAAACACGCTGGGCCATGTTCAGACTTATATCGATATGTCTTTCCTACTGTTGCTCCACTTCGAGCAAACAAAATATCGCCATCTGCCAACATGTATGGCTGTGCGATGTCAAACGGAAGGCGTTTTACTGAGTTGTTGCGTAAGCTTCCAGACTCATCGAGGTCAGTAATTCGAATATATCGTGGACCTTCTAAGATAGAGTCGTCTCCTGACTCATTCGCACCATATTTTAATGGGCTTTGAAGGAGATGTTTAAGTCTCTTTATAGACCAATGTACTGGGATGTCACCAATCAACTCTACCCCTGAATCCTTCATTTTCACATTGGGATCAAGCCCCTTGGTGACAGCGTTCGTGATCAGTGCTTGGCGCTTTTCTTTCAGGAGTTCAATAAAGCGGCTTTTCTTTGCAATTAGAGAATCGATGCGCTTGGTCTCTCGATCAAGGACGTCAATAATTTCAGATTGTTCTGAGGGTTTTGGTGATGGTACATGGAGTGAACAGACATGTTCCCAATCAGCTCGCGGCATCTTGCTGCCCTCGCACCCAGCCTCAATCTGTTGTGTTACAACAGTTGTTAGCATCCATTGATGTAGCCATGCCGATATGACTGATCTGGGCTGGATAACAAGAAATTCAGTTGAACAAAGCCCGTTTGAATCAGTGACGATCGCTTTCTTCAGATAAGGACGTAGTTTCCCATATAAGACATCGCCTGATCGGAAGACACCTACGGTCGAATCTTCATTTTGGCGAGAGCTGCCTTCAGTTGGACGGTACTTCCCTGTGCCTGACTCCACATCTTCCAATCCAATGTAATTCGATCCATCAGAAGCATCTGTACATCGTTCAGTTCTCAGAGAGGATGCGCGTTTAATTCTTGTTACATCCCAATGCTCAGGTACATTGCCAATCCATTCAATCCCTGAATTTTTGTATGAAGCGTAAGGTTTGTATTGGCTCATTCTGATTCTTCCGCGTCACTAACTGCCCTATAAGCTTGGTGTGGGTGATTAGGCTGATCAGGAATGGTGTAAGCGAGCACTCCAGCACTAACCAAAGGGCGAAGGTACTGAGTTCCTAAATAGTCAGCGTTGCGATTAAAAAGACCTGCTAGCTCTGAAGCTTGCCATGACCGGTATTTGCAAAGTTGAATCAGGGCCTCGCGGACTTTGTCAGGCGGGGTCCGTTGTCCCATCGAGGAGACCATTTCTTGAAGCTCTTTTGGCAATTCTTGCCAATTGGGGTTACTAGACAAGGTTCCGAGGTTACTAGATAAGCCACCGAGGTTACTAGATAAGGACCCGAGGTTACTAGATAAGCCATCGGTCTGACTAGATATTGTGTCATCTTCTCTCTTGCCGTCTAGTAAACATGAGGTTGGCTGGTAATATGTTCCTGAACCACGCCCTTTTTGCTCCAATAGACCTGCATCCCGTAATCGCTTCAGGGACTGGCTAGCACTGAGGGTATCAACACGATTGAGCTCGCGGTACATAGAATTGTCAATGGCCCCTTGCTCACGGACCGCCACAAGCGCACGAGCCTCCTCGTCGGACAAGTGAAGATCTCGAAAGCGACTGAGCCATTCGATAGATTCTTCGTTCAGGAAGTGTTGGAAGTAATACCGTGCAACAAAGCTATCATTACTGCGAGTGGACTCGAACAGCGGTGGTTCCAAACCTGCTGCCACCATCATTTCACGCATAACACGAATACCAGAACCCTTGGTTTCTGCAAATCGTGTGTCGAGTAAGACGGCAGCTATACGAGGATTGCGGGGTACAGAACCAGGCTCACCGAGATGTTCTGGTGATTTTAACGAATGCCCAGGATTATGAATCTCAATCCTGTTTGAATAACGAATGATCTGCAGCGGGGCATGGCTGCGATAGCTGCGATGCATCAACGCGTTAACGATGCCTTCACGCAGCACTCGTTGAGGGATTATCGGTTTGTCCTTTCGCTGAGCATCTCCTTCTGCAAGACCGAATCCCACGGGAAGGTCATCTAGCACAGCGGCGAGCGCACGACGGATGGCTCTGAACAAGTAGTCTCGAATCTCGACGGAATCAAAACGACGCTCTGGGTCAGGAATCCACTCCTTGCCCGGAACGCGAATATAGTCTACTCGGGTCATCGGATAAACACGTCGCAGCGCCTGTTGCCTTCCGAATAATTGGAGCCCAGCTACGGTGAACTTCCATACTCCTTCATGGCGCCTGATACAACCAAGAGATTCAAGGAGTTCTTCGTCGTTCCAGCGTAGTTCTTCGGCGTCGGCATTCGCTTCTGCTCGTACTTTTCTATATTCTTCGATAGCTTCTAACGACATGTCGGCCATCGATGTATCTGGCAAAATTGTGTAATCAAAACTTTCGATCTGTCGTCCCTGATAAAGGACCTGTAGGTCATCCTCGGTACAGTGCTGATCAGTGCTTCCGATACGGCGAAATGCACCTCGGGGTAGCCCGCGCGATTTGATAAAGATCGGCTTATCCCCTGGCTGTGCTTCAGGAACAGTCACAACCAAAACTGTGCAACCGCTAATCTGTTCACTTGCAATCTGGACACGAACTGGGACATTGAACTGATCGCGGCATTGAGTCGCAAGTGAGGCGCTCAGCGCATCGGGATGCAATATGCCTTCAACAACGTAAGGGGAAAACAGGTCGCTTTCGTCGCGGACTACACCCAGCAACAATATACCTCCTTGTAAGCCGGGCTCATTGGCAAAAGCGCAAACTGTTTCTAGGATGGATGGGCCGATTTCGGTTCCACGCTTTGCCTCCAGTCGCTCATTTTCATCCAAAGTATTAAGGAGGCTGAGATAGTCTGTCATTGTGTAACCTCACCTAACAACTCAGCAATTTCCGCCTCAACTTGTTTTAGATCTGCGTCAATATCGATCAATTTTCGCGGTGGCACATATTGATAGAAGAATCGATTGAAGTTAATTTCATACCCAACACGTCCAATTTCTTTATCCTTTTCATCACGGAAAGTCTCGTCAATATAAGCATCTGGAAAGTGGGGAAGAACCTCGCGTGCGAAGTAGTCACGAATTTCTTCTGTTAGCGGAACGTTTTCATTGTCCGTCAAATCGGAATCAGCAACTATGTTTCCATCTGCATCAAGCACAGCTTCTCCAGCAGGATCGCGTTCGCCGAAGGCATTGATAAGAGCTTTGATAAATGGTTTACTAACTTTTCCAAAAACCTGTGAAGTTTTCACGGTTTCAGTCACAAAAGATTCCGCCCATGCAAATGGCTGACTAAAACCATTGCGTGGTTGCAAGGCTTCTTCCCATGCAACTTGCTGTTCTATGGTGAGCTTTGCCCAAGTCTTCTCTTGCTTGAGTTTAACTATAGATTCATCAGTAATATGGAGAGACATCCGAAGGGGACGCAGCACCTTAATACGACGATACCCAAAAATTCGGTAGTCCACCATACGGCTGAGTTCACTACTATCTGCAGTAGCGTACAAGTCTACAATCTGTCTGATCTGATCATCACTGATCATTCGCCGCTTGTTACCTTCGTTCTTAATTGATGTCCATAGATCCGATGCATTGAGCAATTGAACTTTGTGGCGACGGTTTTCAGGCTTTTTATTGGATAAAATCCATAGATAAGTACCTATACCAGTGCGAAAAAAAATCTCAGTTGGCAGTGATACGATAGCTTCCACCATATCATTTTCTAATAACCATCGTCGAATCTCGGATTCACCAGAACCGGCACCACCGTTGAATAAAGGTGATCCAGACAAAACAATTGCAGCGCGCCCCCCACCGTTCTCCGGGAGTTCAAGCTTGCTGGCCAGATTCAGCAAGAAAAGCATGGATCCATCATTAATGCGGGGTAAACCGGGCCCAAATCGACCGTCGTACTTCTTCTCTTTGTGTTCATCAGTGACCGCTGTTTGATCTTTCTCCCATTTTTTTCCGAATGGAGGATTGGACACGCCGTAATGAAATCTTTGTCCAGCGAATTGGTCGTTAGAAAGCGTGCTCCCAAGTTTGATATTCTTTGACAGGTCACGCCCAGGGTCCGACTCAAGTGTTCGCAATAACATGCCAGTCAGGCAGACAGCATGGGTCTCTGGTTCGAGTTCCTGCCCATAGGGAATGATGACTGGTGGAACTTTAAAACGATTGCCGTAATCTGCTACATGATTCATGGCATCAGAAATAAATCCACCGGTACCACATGTCTGGTCATAGAGCGTACGGATCAATCCTGGATTAGACTCGAACAGGGCATCGTCGGGATCCAATAGCAAGGAAGTGGCAAGGTGCACGACATCTCGCGGCGTCATGAAATCCTCGGCACCTTCATTGACTTCTGCACCGAAGCGGCGGATCAGGTGCTCATACAGATTGCTCATGACACGATCCGGCACCACATCTGGATGTAGGTCAACTCCAGCAAAATTCTTGCAAATTTTAAACAGTACCCCAGCCTTATCTAGCCGAATCACTGTGTTGGAAAAATCGAACTGTTCAAAGATGATGCGTGCGTTGTCTGAAAAGTGAGCAACGTAGTCCTGAAGATTTTGTCGCGTCTTGGTGCCGCCCAGAGTGCTTAGTGCATACTCTGACGTATTGTAGAAAGGGTAACGTGTGCATTGGCGCAGAATAAGATCAAGGTCGATGCCAGAGTCTTTATGAAGTTCGTTTGCGTCACGAACATCTTGTCGAGTAGGGTCAAGAACGCACTCCAGACGACGAAGCAAAGTGAATGGCAAAATAATCTTGCCAAAATCTGTATGTTTGAAGTCACCCCAAAGGTCTTCGGCATTTTTCCAAATGAAATCCGCTAAAGATGCTGCTGAGCCGGTTTGTTCTGCCATTTCTTAACTCCTACCTGATTTTGCACAAAACAGCATAGCATATTTCCAATGCATGCAACCATGTTTTGCACAAATCAAACAGAAAGATTAGAATTATTAAAACTTGTTTCCAACCTCAGAATGCATATAGCCAAATTTACTTATTGACTACCAGTAAAGAAAGCAATATCTTTACTGATATAGTAAAAGTAAGGAGAATTCACTATGCCAGTTCTAAGCCAAAAAAGACAAATAACTTTGCCAAAAGAATTGTGTGATCGGCTGATGGTAAAGCCTGGAGACGATCTTTCCTTCTTGGAATATGAGGGCAGGATAACCATCATCAAAAAGCTCAGGGGAACCAGTGACGGACTACTTAAACACATCAAAGCCAATCAAGGCTTTACCGACGAACAATCGCTTGAGTCGACGGTAAGCAAGAAACATTCTGTGCGACAGTCTGGAAAGCATGCTGGATGATCGCAATTGATACCAATGTTTTATTGCGACGACTACTTGATGACGATGTGATTCAGTGTGCAAAGGTTCGCCGCCTTTTCCAAAAATCAGAAAAAATATTGATACCTGATGTGGTCTTGGTTGAAACAATTTGGACCTTAAAAGGTGACAGATATGCTGTGCCGAGAGAAGTAATTTCAGACATTATCCACGGCCTGCTTGCAGAGCCAAACATTGTCTTTGAAAGTGAACAAGCTATCTGGGCAGCATTGAATGAGTTCAAGAATGCCGAACCAATTAAAACTAAGAATGGAACGAGAATCTTAGATTTTCCTGACGCCCTTATTATCAATAAGGCGAAATATTTAATTTATCAATGGGGTGAACCGTATGAGGGAACATATACGTTCGATCAAGCAGCACAACACGTTAACGGTGCGAAAAACCCAAGTGATTAAAAAAAGTGTGCTCAGTGAAGAGCGGAAGGATGTGTTTGGCCAGACGGCGTTTGCCACCTGTCCATGGCACGATGGGGATTGCGGTTGCGGTTAGCTAAAGGTATAGGCGATGCGCATCGGTGAGCTTATAGGGCCGGTCTTTTGGCTGCACTGCGGCAACCTGTTTCGCGGTGAGTGGCATAGGTGTGCGGCATACGGTGATCGATACCACAGAAAAATACCACATCAGTATAGATATAGGGCGAAACAGATTGGTTCGTGCAGAGACGCAAGGAGAGGCAAACACCCCACAAACAAAAGCCCCACAGAGACTTTCAGGGTCAGTGCGGGGCTTTGCTATACAAATTCTGGAGGAGAGAGGGGGATTCGCCTACACTTGCGCAGGCCGCTGCCGCGCTTGCAAGCGCGGCCCTTCGACTCCCCCGCGGGAGCCAAACCTTTGGCTCCCTTCTCTCTGAAAAAAAATAAGCCTGCATGATGCAGGCTTATTTTTGAATCTGGAGGAGAGAGGGGGATTCGAACCCCCGATACTATCGCTAGTACGCCTGATTTCGAGTCAGGTACATTCAACCACTCTGCCACCTCTCCAGGTGCTTCGCTTCTTGAAAAACGAAGCAACAAAGTATAGCAAAGAAATCCCCTTTTATCCAGTAGCCGGCTAAGAAAAGTTCTTAAGAGCAGTAAATCATCACTTTCTCCTCAAATAGTGCACTAAAGAAATTTTCTGACACATAGTTGTCATAATCGACCGCTATAGTTCGATGATGAAACTCTTATCAGCACTCCCGTCACAAGCGCCAGGTGCACTCGCTGTTACTTTTGCGGAAACGCTGCGATGACTAGTGCTCTGGCCCCTGCTCTACAACTGCCGCTATTGCCGCAGTTGCCGCTGCCGCTTGCGCATACCATAGTCGCGACGCCAACCTCGCCGGAAACCTCCATGCTTGAGCAGTTGCAGCGCATAATTAAAGAGCGTAGCCTCACCGCGCGTTTTCAACCGATTATAGAAATGCATAACGGTGAAATTCTCGGTTACGAAGGTTTGATACGCGGCCCCTCCGATAGTGTTTTGCATGCACCGATCAATCTGTTCAAGGTCGCGGCCGAACATAATTTAACCGTCAGCGTCGAGCATTTATGCCGGCGTGTCGTACTCGAGCAATTTGCCGCACAAAAATTACCGGGAAAATTATTTCTCAACGTCAGCCCCGAATGCTTACTGCACCGCGATGTGCGCTATGGCGAAACGCTCGATACCATACATGAACTCGGCATCAATCCGCAGCGTGTCGTCATCGAACTGACCGAATATCAACCGACCCACGATTACGTATTATTGTGCGAAGCAGTGCGCCACTATCGCCAGATGGGTTTTCAAATCGCCATCGACGATCTCGGCGAAGGTTTTTCCAGCCTGCGGCTGTGGTCGGAGCTCAAGCCCGAATACGTTAAAATCGACATGCACTTCATTCAGGGTATCAACCACGATACGGTAAAAGCGCAATTTGTGCGCTCGATTCAAAGTATCGCCAAAGAATCTGGCACCCGCGTCATCGCCGAGGGCATAGAAAATCAGGCCGAGCTGCTGATGGTGCGGCAACTCGGAGTAGCCTGCGGACAGGGTTACCACATCGCCCGCCCGCATCCTACGCCTACCCGCGCCATCTCGGCCGAGGTCACCAAGGCGCTCACCGTCAACCTCCCCTCAGGAGCACGCCGCGGCGTGTTCGAGCAAGCGGCGGCGGTCGAAAAAATACTCAAAACCTCGATCACGGTCACCTCGGCCATGCTCAATAATCAGGTCGATGATATTTTTTTAAAACAGCCCAAGCTGCAAATCATCCCAGTGGTCGACCAGGGCATACCTATCGGCATCATCAACCGCTACCATATGATAGACAGCTTTGCGCGGCCGTATCAGCGCGAACTGTATGGCAAGAAATCGTGCAAGTTGTTCATGGATCCCCATCCAGTTATCGTCGATAAAAACACCAGCATGCAAGATGTCAGCCACATCATCGTCGCTGCGAACCCTGAACATTTAATTAATGGCATCATCATTACCGATCAAGGTCAGTACATCGGCATTTGCAGTGGCCCAGATCTGATGCGCGAAATCACGCACATGCAAATCATGGCGGCCCGCTATGCCAATCCGCTCACACAATTACCTGGCAATGTGCCGATCAATGAGCACATTGATCAGTTATTACAGAAACAACTGCCCTTCTATGCCTGCTATTGCGATCTTGATCATTTCAAACCGTTCAACGACGTCTACGGATACCGGCGCGGTGACGATATCATCGAGATCACCAGCGAAATTCTCAAGCAGCATTGCGATGCGCACAAGGATTTTATCGGCCACATCGGCGGCGACGATTTTTTAATCCTGTTTCGCAGCGAAGACTGGGAACAGCGCTGCCGCAATATACTGCAAAGCTTCGCTGAGGCAATTCAAAATTTCTACAGCAATGAAGATCGCGAACGCGGCGGTTATCTAAGTGAAGATCGGCAAGGCCAGAAAGTTTTTTATCCACTGGTCTGCCTCTCGCTTGGTGTCGTGAAATCGAGTGCGAATAAATTTTATTCTCACCATCAAATTTCACTGGCGGCATCGGATGCAAAGAAGCAAGCCAAAAAAATCCACGGCAACAGTTTATTCATTGATCGCCGCATCGATATCGACACCCCGCCCCTCAACTGAGTCGATGGCGACGCCGCCCTAAAGAGGCTGTCGCAAGTCGGACCGACATTTTTGCATCTGAAACGCCGCCAGGTTCCCAGCAAAAACGCGCGGGAATGACGTGACTGCCGACCAGGGGATAGTGATACCGACTGAAAATTCTTTTGCGACAGCCTCTGAACGGGAAGGATTTTCGCGCAGAGCGCTGTTAAAAAAAAATCCCGCCGGCGACACGCGCTTGGCGGGATTTTTCTGCTCAAGATCTGCTCAAGCTGGCAATTGCAAGCTACGCAAGCCACCCATGTAAGGCCACAAGACTTCCGGTATCGTCACCGAGCCATCGGCTTGCTGGTAGTTTTCCAGCACCGCGACGAGCGTGCGTCCTACCGCCAAACCGGAACCATTCAAAGTATGGACCATTTCCGGCTTGCCTTGCGCATTGCGGAAGCGCGCTTGCATGCGCCGCGCTTGGAAGGCTTCCATGTTCGAGACGGAAGAAATTTCGCGATAAGTATTTTGTGCTGGCAACCAGACTTCGAGATCGAAGGTCTTGGCTGAGCCAAAGCCCATATCGCCCGTGCACAGGCTCACCACACGGTAAGGCAAGCCGAGTTTGTTGAGTATCGCTTCGGCATGCGTCACCATATCATCGAGTGCCGCCATCGAGTGCTCGGGATGCACCACTTGCACCATTTCGACTTTATCAAACTGATGCTGACGGATCATGCCGCGCGTATCGCGACCATAACTGCCAGCCTCGGAACGGAAACACGGCGTGTGTGCCGTCATTTTGATCGGCAAGGCATCGGCCGCCACGATGACATCGCGCACGGTATTGGTCAACGATACTTCGGCCGTCGGAATCAAGTACAGGGTTTCGCCCTCGCCTTCTTGGCCGCCTTTTTTGACGGCGAACAAGTCTTCTTCAAATTTCGGCAATTGGCCGGTGCCGCGCATGGAATCGGCATTGACCATGTAGGGTGTATACATTTCAGTATAGCCATGCTCCATGGTTTGCGTATCGAGCATAAATTGCGCCAAGGCACGATGCAAACGTGCCATACCACCTTTCATCACCGAGAAACGCGAACCAGTCAGTTTGGCGGCGGTATCAAAATCGAGGCCCAGTGCGGCACCGAGGTCGACATGGTCTTTCACCTCAAAATCAAAGCTGCGTGGCGTACCGACGCGACGTACTTCCACATTGGCAGTTTCATCGGCGCCGACCACCACCGATTCATGCGGTAAATTCGGAATCGCCAGCAAGAACGTATTCATCGATTGCAGCACTTCAGCCAAACGCAGTTCGGAGGCTTTCAATTCATCGGCGATGCTGGCAACTTCAGCCATCTGCACGGCCGCATCTTCGCCCTTGCCCTTTAACATGCCTATTTGTTTCGACAAGGTGTTGCGCTTGCCCTGCAATTCTTCCGTGCGCGATTGTATCTGTTTGCGCTCGGCTTCAAGGTCGGTGAAGGTGTTGACATCGAGTTGGAATTTACGCGTTGCCAAGCGCGCTGCCACGGCAGCGATGTCTTTACGCAGAAGTTGTATGTCTATCATAGGAGTCTTGGTGCAGTGTATAAGTAAGCTGGTAGTCTATTGTAACAAGAGCGGCCAAAAAATTGAGCAAATTTAGCGAAACAAAGCCATCGACAAGTAAATCTCGAACAAGATCTCACTGCCCGGCATCTTCATCGAGGCGCTTTAAGAAGGCCATTTTTTCAGCAATTTTCAATTCCACTCCACGTGGCACCGGCACGTACCAATGCGGCTCGGGCATATCGTCCGGCAAATAGGTTTCGCCGGCCGCATACGCGTGCGGCTCATCGTGCGCATAGCGATAGGCATGACCGTAGCCTAACTCTTTCATGAGCTTGGTCGGCGCATTACGCAAATGCACCGGCACTTCGCGCGATTTGTCGCTTTTAACGAAGGCCATGGCCTGATTGAAGGCTTGGTAGCCGGCATTGCTTTTGGCCGCGATCGCCAGATAAATCACGGCTTGCCCGAGCGCTAACTCGCCTTCAGGCGAACCGAGTCGCTCATAAGTATTGGCCGCATCGTTGGCCACTTGCAGTGCGCGCGGGTCGGCCAGGCCGATATCTTCCCAAGCCATGCGGACGATGCGGCGCGCCAGATAGCGCGCATCCGCGCCACCGTCCAACATACGGCACAACCAATAGAGCGCCGCATCGGGATGCGAGCCACGCACCGACTTATGCAATGCCGAGATCTGGTCATAAAAGTTATCACCGCCCTTATCGAAGCGGCGGGCATTCAGGGTCAGTGCATTTTGAATGAATTCGGCGCTGATCAAGACGGTGCCGGCAGCTTTGGCCGCGCTACCGGTTTGCTCTAATAAATTAAGCAAGCGCCGCGCATCACCATCGGCGTAGCCAACCAAGGTATCGAGCGCTGCCGGCACGATTTGCAGGTGTGGCAGCGCTTTTTCCAAAGCGGTCGTAGCCAATTGTTTGAGCTCTTCCTCGCTTAAAGACTGCAACACATACACTTGTGCACGCGAGAGCAGCGCAGAATTCACTTCGAACGAAGGATTTTCAGTGGTCGCACCGATGAAGGTCACCAAGCCCGATTCCGCATACGGCAGCAAAGCATCTTGCTGGGCCTTATTGAAACGATGAATTTCATCGACGAACAGAATGGTGTGCTTACCCATGGCAAGGTGTTGCTCGGCCTGCTCCATGGCGGCACGAATGTCTTTTACTCCGGAAAACACCGCCGACAAGGCGATGAATTCGCATTGAAAAGCACGCGCAGTCAGGCGCGCCAGCGTGGTTTTACCAACGCCGGGTGGGCCCCACAAGATCATCGAATGCGGCCGACCAGACTCAAACGCGAGCCGCAGTGGTTTACCAGGCGCGAGCAGGTGCGATTGACCGATGACCTCAGCGAGGGTTTGCGGCCGCAAGGCTTCAGCCAGCGGCGGGCTTGGGTCGAGCTTAAAAAGATCAGCCATGCAATGCTCCGATCACGGCCGGAATACATCGGCACCAGCCGGAATGACGAAATTGAATTGCTCGTTTTTCAAAACAGGATTTTTTTCCAAGCTCGTCAGCGTTACCAAGGATATCTGGCCGAAATTATCGCGCAACTCGAGTGCATAGGGCACTCCAGCCTTCATGCCTATGCCGATATGTTCAAATTGACTGTCGCTCGATTTAGCGATGGCGTCCAGCCACTCCATGCCTTGTTTGGTGCCGGCCTCTTTGAGAGTGAAGCTTTTTTCAATCTCACTCGCATTGGCGCTGCCGAACAAGATCGCCGCCGGACTGGCCCCAAGCGCATTACCCAGCTCTTTGATGGTGACCTGATTGAGATCTTTATCGTAGATATAAAGCTTCACGCCGTCGGCCTGTAAAGTCTGGGCATAGGGCTTTTGGTAGGTCCAGATGAATTTTCCCGGCCGCGCAAACACATAACTGCCGCTGGCGGTCTTACTGACTTTCGGTTTACCATCGACCAACTTGATCTGCTGCTGGGTAAATTCACCTTGGGCACTGCGGGTATTGGCGACAAAGGCCTTGAACTGCTCAACTGCCGAGGCGTGCGCGGCTGGGCTCACCACCATGCTGACGGCAAACCATGCGCAAGCACTGCTGGCGCGAAGGAGGTTTCTGACTGATTTCACTGTTTTCCTGTTCTGTGCTGCGGCGTGGTCAGATTTACTCAGCATTCCCGACCGGCACCAAAATTTCGCGGTTACCGTTCGACTGCATCGTCGATACGACCCCACTTTGTTCCATTTGTTCCAATAATCGTGCGGCGCGATTGTAACCGATGCGTAAATGGCGCTGCACCAGAGAAATCGAGGCACGGCGGTTTTTCAAGACAATCGCCACGGCCTGGTCATACAAGACATCGGCTTCATTGCCGCTGCCACCCTCACCGGATTGGGCCTCGCTGCCGCCATCTTCGAGTGTGCCGCCTTCGAGTATGCCCTCAATATAATTCGGTTCACCTTGCGACTTCAAATACTGCACCACACGATGCACCTCTTCATCGGAAACGAAAGCGCCATGCACCCGCACCGGCAAACCTGTTCCGGGCGGCATGTACAGCATATCCCCCATACCGAGCAAGGCTTCCGCCCCCATTTGATCAAGAATGGTACGGGAATCGATTTTACTGCTGACCTGGAAAGCAATACGGGTAGGAATATTGGCCTTGATCAGACCAGTAATCACATCCACCGATGGTCGTTGCGTAGCCAAAATCAAGTGGATACCGGCAGCACGCGCCTTTTGCGCTATCCGGGCAATCAATTCTTCGACTTTTTTACCGACTACCATCATCAAATCGGCCAATTCATCGATGATGATCACGATGGTCGGTAATTTGTCCAGCGGTTCCGGGGCGTCCGGCGTGAGACTGAAGGGATTTGGAATCAATTGCTCTTTCTTGATGGCATCGGCGATTTTTACATTGTAACCAGCCAAATTCCGCACGCCCAGCTTAGACATCAATTTATAACGACGCTCCATTTCAGCCACAGCCCAATTGAGCGCATGTGCAGCCTGGCGCATATCGGTCACCACCGGTGCCAGCAAATGTGGAATCCCTTCATAGACCGACATTTCCAACATTTTCGGATCGATCAGTATCATCCGCACATCGTGCGGATCGGATTTGTATAGCAATGACAAGATAGTGGCATTGATGCCGACCGACTTACCCGAACCGGTGGTACCGGCCACCAGCAGATGCGGCATCTTCGCCAGATCGGCAGTCACCGGATTGCCAGCGATATCTTTACCGAGCGCGATGGTCAGACTGGAGGTGCTGTCGTGATACACCTTGGAACCGAGAATTTCGGTCAAACGCACAATCTGGCGCTTAGGATTTGGCAATTCCAAACCCATGTAGTTCTTACCCGGAATGGTTTCCACCACACGGATCGAGGTCAAGGACAGCGAGCGCGCCAAATCGCGCGCCAAATTCACTACTTGGCTGCCCTTGACACCGGTGGCCGGCTCAATTTCATAACGCGTCACCACCGGGCCCGGGTACGCCGCAACCACTTTGGCGTCGACGCCGAAGTCTGAGAGTTTTTTCTCGATCAAGCGACTGGTAAATTCCAGCGTCTGCACGCTGACGGTTTCCTGCGCTGGTGGCGCTTCATCAAGCAAGCTGATCGGTGGCAAATTGGTATCCGGTAAGTCATTGAACAAGGAAACCTGCTTTTCTTTCTCCACGCGTTCCGAACGCTGCACCGCCACCACTTGCGGCTCTATGCGTACCGGTGCCGCCTCGACGATTTTGGCGCGCTCCTGCACCACCACCTCTTCGCGCTTGACCGCGGCAGTCTGACCTGCACGTCTGTCTTCGGCGGAAGCATATTTATCCTGCACAAACAAGAACACCGTTTCAATGAAAGTACCGATTTTTTCAGCTATGGTCAACCACGATACTTGGAAATACAAGCTCACTCCCAGCGCCATCACCAATAACAACACCAAGGTGGCACCGGTGAACCCGAGCGCGCCGCTGACGCTACGCCCGATCAAATCACCGAGTACGCCGCCAGGTGCCAAGGGCAAGGGGAGTGCGATCGAATGCAGGCGCAAATATTCCAAGCCCATGCTGCCGCATATTAATAAGGCAAAACCGAACTTCGGCACTAATAATTCAGAACGGGCCAACGCCAGCCCCGGCTCGCTGCTCACCACAAAGCGCTGCGCCAGCGTGCGATAGGCGCGCCATACATGGCGCAAACCGGCGACACACCACCACCAAGTCGAGAGGCCGAACACATACAGCAGCACATCGGCCAACCAAGCACCGAATTTACCGCCAATATTATGAATTTTCGGTACCACGCTGGACTGTGACCAGCCGGGATCGGCCTTGGAATACGTCAGCAGCACCAAAATCAAGCAAAGGCTCAGCGCCGCGAAAACGATCCAGCGCGCTTCCATTAACAAAACAACCATGCGGTTCGGCAATGGCGGTGGTGGGGGGCTTTTGGTTTTGCGTGTGTAAGCTTCGTTGTTACTTGTAGTCGTCATAAATCGAAAAAGTGTTCATAGAGACAATCTGAGACAGACACGATAGCATGTTCGCGGCTCAGCGCCAAACCTGAGCGCCCCAAGCATGCTTCACGGCGCGTTTGAGGATAGACTATAATTCTGCTTTATCTGCGGATGGCAGTCAAAAATCCGAAATGCCGAAGCGATGCGCACGGCGCCCTCCGCACGATTGCCGACATATTAACTTTTTTCAGGACGCTTCATGGCCACTTCCAAACACGCTAAAGTATTGATTCTTGGTTCCGGTCCTGCCGGTTATTCGGCAGCGATTTACGCCGCCCGCGCCAACCTCAATCCGGTACTCATCACCGGCGTCGAACAAGGTGGCCAACTGATGACGACTACTGATGTTGAAAACTGGCCGGCGGACCCGCTCGGCGTGCAAGGCCCGGAATTGATGCAGCGCTTCTTGCAACATGCCGAACGCTTCAATACCGAAATCATTTTCGATTACATCCACACCGCCAAGCTTAATGAAAAGCCGATCCGACTCATCGGTGACCAAGCTGAATATACCTGCGATTCACTGATCATCGCCACCGGCGCATCGGCCCAGTATCTCGGCCTGCCCTCGGAACAAGCCTTCATGGGGAAAGGCGTGTCTGCCTGCGCCACCTGCGATGGCTTTTTCTATCGCGGTAAAGAGGTCGCCGTGGTCGGTGGTGGCAATACCGCGGTTGAAGAAGCCCTGTATTTGTCAAATATCGCCAGCAAAGTCACGGTTATCCACCGCCGCGATAAATTCCGTGCCGAGGCGATACTGATCGACCGCTTGATGGCCAAGGTTGCCGAAGGTAAGATTGAGATCAAATGGAACAGCACCATCGAAGAAGTGAGCGGCGATGCTTCCGGCGTCACCGGCCTGACCATCAAACATGCCGACCAAAGCCTCTCCAGTCTGACTTTACACGGTGTCTTCATCGCCATCGGCCATAAGCCAAACACCGCGATTTTCGACGGCCAGTTAGAAATGCACAACGGTTACATCAAAACCCGTACCGGTACCGAAGGCATGGCCACCGCCACCAGCGTAGCCGGCGTGTTTGCCGCCGGCGATGTGCAAGACCATGTTTATCGCCAAGCCATCACCAGCGCCGGCACCGGCTGCATGGCCGCGCTCGATGCCCAGCGCTTCTTGGAAGAATAAGCAGACCTGCCGATATGTCGTCATTGAAAAACTTTGCTGAGCTCAAATCCTTGGGCCAGCAATTGAAGCAGCAGCAGGAAGCGCATAAGATCGCGCAAGCCCTGCGCGCCCAACAGGAACGACAAGCCCGCTTGGAAGCCGACATATTCCGTTCCAGCATCGGTACGGTCGTACCGGTCAAAGTCGCAGAGAAGCACAGCATACCGGCGCGCCGCCCTGCCCCGCTGCCGTTTCACCATCTGGCCGACGAGCAGGCAGCATTACAAGAGTCGCTGTCCGACGATTTCGATGCCGACACCCTGCTCGAAACCGATGGCGACCTCAGTTACAGCCGTCCCGGTGTCGGTGCCGATGTGGTGAGAAAATTACGCAAAGGCCATTGGAGCATTCAAGCGCAACTCGATCTGCATGGCTTGCGGCGCGATGAAGCGCGTGATGCACTGGGCGAATTTCTCAGAAAATGCGCGCGCAATGGCACACGCTGTGTGCGCATCATCCATGGCAAAGGCTTGGGCTCGGTGAATAAAGAACCGGTCCTCAAGCATAAAGTCAGAAATTGGCTGATACAAACAGAGGAAATCGTCGCCTTCAGTCAGGCGACCGCCGCCGACGGCGGTGCCGGCGCACTGATCGTGCTACTGCAAGCCTGAGCAGAACAAGGAGCAGATAGTTAGCAGCTGACAGCCTGAAACTTCCGGCTTCACACCGGGGTCGCGATACCTACGCGCCTTAGTCGCGGAACTTGCCGTCTTTGCTAATTACCGTCATATCGACATATTTCGAGCCATTGTGGTTGCTCGGTGAAAAACTGACATCGAAGCCGCCACCATCGTAACTACGCATATTGATGGTTTCGAGCGCACTGATGAACTTCTCGCGCGTCAGGTTTTGACCGGCGCGGCGCAAACCCTCTACAAATATTTTGGCATCAATATAACCTTCCAAGCTGGAAAAATTCAAGTCATTGATACCAGCCTTATTCATGATTTTGCTGTACTCACCGACCACGGCAGCGCTCGCACTCGACCAAGGGAATGGCACGACTTGAGAAATCACTACACCCGGGCCATCCTTGCCCAAGGTTTCCGCCAAGGCCTGACTACCGACAAACGATACATTCATGAACTGCCCGGTATAACTGCGGGCACGCATTTGGCGAATCAAGGCAGCACTGGAGCCGTAGGCGCTGATCTGAATGATGACATCCGGTCGTTTGATCAACAGCTTGTCGACGGCTTTGCTGACATCAATGCTGTTGCGCTCAACGGTAGCGGTATCGACGATAGGTAAGTTCAATTTTTTCAGCGCGCGCTCGACACCTGCCAAGCCAGCTTTACCATACGCATCGTTCTGATAAAACACCGCGATATTTTTCAGGCCAGTGCTGACCAAACGATCAACCAAATGTTCGGTTTCATCGTAATAACTGGCGCGGACGTTGAAGATCAAGCGATTGAATGGCTCGCGCAGAGACTGTGCACCGGAAAAAGGCGCAAAAAACGGCACACGCGCTTGCGTAAAAATCGGCAATGCCGCATTACTGGTCGGTGTACCGACATAGCCGAACAAGGCAAACACTTCATCGGTTTCAATCAGACTCTTGGTATTTTTCGCCGCCAAATCAGCTTCGTATTGATCGTCGCGCTTGATTAATTCTATCTTGCGACCGAACACGCCACCGCTGGCATTGACATGATCAAAATACGCTTTGGCACCGACATTGAGCTGTATACCAAGCTGGGCGGCCGGTCCGCTGAAGGCCGCAGATTGCCCCAACACGATCTTGCGATCAGTGATGCCATTCTCAGCCAAGCCGGGGAAGGCAGCAGTTACCAGCACTGCTGCCAGCAGCCACGCGGAAGTTTTCGAGTGTACGCTTGTCGATTTCAATGTTGTGTCACTTCCGGTTCACATCGTGCTTACACCGCATCAGGTCCGGTTTCCCCGGTACGAATCCGTACCACCTGCTCGACATTTTGCACGAAAATTTTTCCATCGCCGATCTTACCAGTATGGGCCGCTTTAATAATTGCATCTACTACATGGTCGCAGATATTATCATCAATCACGACCTCAATCTTGATTTTGGGCAAGAAATCGACCACATATTCTGCACCGCGATACAGCTCGGTATGGCCTTTCTGCCGACCGAAGCCCTTCACTTCAGTGACGGTCAAGCCGGTGACGCCGACATCGGCCAGCGCTTCGCGTACTTCGTCGAGTTTGAATGGTTTGATAATGGCGGTAATTTGTTTCATCTTGTTTCTCCCTGATTAATCTCTGAATGCGGAAGTGACCGGATAACGCCAGTCACGTCCGAATGCCCGGTGGGTAATGCGTATGCCTATCGGCGCTTGGCGGCGCTTGTATTCGTTGATCTTGATGAGGCGCGTAATGCGCTCAACATCATCGTGTGCATAACCGGCCGCGACGATCTCGGCGCGCGACCGGTTCTCTTCCATATACAAGCGCATGATCGCGTCGAGCACTTCATACGGTGGCAGCGTATCCTGATCGGTCTGATCGGGACGCAACTCAGCCGAGGGCGGGCGCGTCAGTATCCGCTCCGGTATTACATCCGACACCGTATTGCGCCAAGCGCACAACCGATACACCAAGGTCTTGGCGATATCTTTAATGACGGCAAAACCGCCGGCCATATCGCCGTACAGAGTACAGTAACCGACCGCCATTTCGCTTTTATTCCCAGTGGTCAGCACGATACTGCCGTATTTATTTGACAAAGCCATGAGCATGGTGCCGCGTATGCGCGCTTGAATATTTTCTTCCGTCGTGTCTTCCTTCAAGCCGGCAAATTCTGTCGCCAAGCTGCTGCGAAAAGCATCGAAGCAGGCGGCGATGGCAATCTCATCATAGCGCACCCCAATGCGTTTGACCATCTCGCGCGAGTCGAGCAGCGAGATATCGGCGGTGTACGGCGACGGCATCATGACGGCACGAACGTTCTCGGCACCCAAAGCATCGACCGCGATCGCCAAGGTCAGGGCAGAATCGACCCCGCCCGACAAACCGAGCAAAACCCCGGGGAAACCATTTTTGCGCACGTAGTCGCGCACCCCCAGCACCAACGCCGCATAAACTTGCTGCTCAAGCGCAGCGGGGGCAGGCAGTGGCAAGGGCTGTGCTTGGGCTCCATGAAATTCAATGATCTGCAAATCTTCTTCGCAATGACGCAGCTGCGCCACCATCACTCCGGCCGCATCGAGCACGAAGGAATTCCCATCGAACAGCAACTCATCCTGAGCGCCGACCAAGTTGGCATACACCAACGCCATGCCGGCCGCCGTGACATGGCGACGCATGGTGGCGGCGCGCTGCCCTTGTTTTTCCATATGAAATGGCGAAGCATTCGCCACCAACAAGACTTCCGCACCGGCCGCGCGGGCCGCCAGCGGGGCCGCGTCCGACCACGTATCTTCACAAATATTGATGCCGAAACGCAGGCCTTTGACATCGAATACCGCCGCGGCATTGCCGGCAGAAAAATAACGGAGTTCATCAAACACGCTGTCGTTCGGTAATTTCTGTTTGCAATAACACAGACTGATGCCACCATTGAGCAAGACCGACACGGCATTGTAATAGCGGCCGTCACGCGCCAAGGGGTGACCGACCAGCACATGCACGTCGGGCTGCGCGGCCAACTGCGTCGCCAGCCGGTTTAGGGCATACTCTGCCTGAGCATAAAACGCCGGACGCAGCAGCAAGTCTTCGGGTGGATATCCAACCAAGGATAATTCCGGGGTAATCACAATATCGGCACCGCGTTCGGCGGCGCTGGTGGCAGCGGCCAATATTAATGCGGCATTGCCGTCAATATCACCAACCCGGCTGTTGATCTGGGCAATCGCAACTTTAATGGTCTTCATCATGCACTCTGATTCGGTTCAAATATGGAATTAATTTCTCTTAACCAGCATTATCGCATGGGCATCGCCAGTTCTCTCAGAGAGATTGGAAGCGCCGCATGGGACCAGCTACTGGCAAGCGATCCGGCTGCCAACCCTTTTCTGTCGTCGGCATTTTTAGATGCTTTACACGAATCGGGTTCGGCCTGTCAAGCCAGCGGTTGGACACCGTGTTTCCTCACACTATGGCAGCAAGACCGCCTGGTCGCCGCTTGTCCGCTGTATGAAAAAAATCATTCTTCCGGCGAATATGTGTTCGACTGGGCTTGGGCCGATGCCTATCAGCGCTATGGTCACGCGTATTATCCCAAATTATTGTCGGCCATTCCATTTACCCCCGTCAGCGGTTGCCGCATCATCGCCGCCCATGCCGGCGACAAACGCATGCTCATCAGCGTGCTCAGACAAGTCTTGGCCGAGCAAGGCTACTCATCTTGCCACGCGCTGTTTCTGCCGGAAGAGGAAGTCGCCTTGTTCGCCCAAGCCGGCTTCTTGATACGCACCGGCGTACAATTCCACTGGAACAACCCGGGCTACCGCGACTTCGAAGAGTTTTTAGCCACGCTGGAACAAAAAAAACGTAAAAATATCCGTGCTGAGCGCCGCAAAGTAGCCGAGCGCGGCATCGTGTTTTCACATGTCAGCGGCAGTCAAGCGAGTACCGAAGACTGGCGTTTTTTCAAGCAATGTTATGACCTCACCTACACCAACCACCACGCTCGACCGTATCTGAATCTGGATTTTTTCCTGCGCATCGGGGCCAGCATGCCGCAGCATATCCATCTGATTTTTGCCGTGCGTGACGGCGAAAAAATCGCCGCATCCCTGCTCATCCATCATCAACAGCGCGTGTATGGCCGTTACTGGGGTTGCATCGAACAGCACCCCTGTCTGCATTTTGAAACCGCGTACTACCAAGCAATAGAATTCTGCATACGCGAAAAAATCAGCGTCTTCGAAGGCGGTGCCCAAGGGGAACACAAAATGGCGCGTGGTTTCTTACCATTCAAGACCTGGTCAGCACATAGTTTGGCCCTACCAGAATTTAACGATGCGGTGGCGAATTTTTTAAACCGTGAGCGCCAGGGAATAGAAATGTATCTTGACGACCTCAATGAGCACAGTCCTTATCAGCAAGCACCACAAGCTACTTGAAATTTCGCGTGGTTCAAGGCATTCTGCTGTAATGCAAAATAATACACACGCACCCGAAAGTTTGACTGGGCCTGCCCTGCTGAGCAAACGGGTGGGTCGCTTTCATTTAACCGAAAAACTCGGTGCCGGTGCCAGCAGTACCGTCTACCTCGGACACGACCCTGTGATCGATCGCGCCGTTGCGATCAAAATTCTTAACTGCGCTACCAACGCCGTCGAAAAAAAACAAAAGGAACAACAATTCATCAACGAAGCGCGTGCCGCCGGCCGTCTGTCGCACCCGAATATCGTGACGATCTTCGATGCTTCCAGCGAAGGCGGCGTCGCCTTCATCGCTATGGAATGGCTGGCCGGTCAAGATTTGCGCCTGTTGCTGGGCCAAGGACATCGCTTCGACATCATTGAAACGGCCACAATCATACAAAAGATCGCCGATGCGCTCGCTTACGCCCATGAGCAAGGCGTGATCCACCGAGATATCAAACCCGGCAATATTTTCCTGCTACCGAACCAGCAGCCTAAAGTGCTCGATTTCGGCATCGCCCGCTCGCCCAACCGCCTGCTCGACGACAGCCGTGACGGTGCCCCTACCTTGTTCAATAATAATATTCTCGGCACACCGAATTACATGTCGCCCGAACAAGCGCTGGGCAAGGCAGTGAATGCCCTGACCGATGTCTACTCACTCGGCGCGGTGATGTATGAAATGCTGACCAGGCAAAAGCCTTTTCAAAGCAATGATATCGACAAATTGCTGCAGCAAATCGCTCACAAAGCCATCAAGTCCCCATCCGAAATCTTGCCAGCCATTCCCGCGTCCTTATCGAAAATCGTCGTCAAAGCCATGCAGAAAGATTTAAGCCTGCGCTATCAAAGCGCGCGCGAGATGTCGCAAGCCCTGGAGCGCTTCCTTGAGCGCGACAAAAAGCTCAAACAAAAAGGCGGCCGCGCTAACACTGACAGCCCACGTAAGCGCAGCAATCAGCCTGGCGGTGCCAACTCGCTGCTGTGGTTATGCGCCATGGCTGTTGTGCTTGCGATTGTGGCGATCGCTATCAATCCACTCCGACACTAAGCCCAGAAATTTTCCCAACTGGCAGTCGCGTCGTTCCTGCGAGCTTTTGGCAGGAATCCAGCGACGTTCGTCGTTAACTGAAAACGACACGGTGTTCCCGCCAGAGGCATGCGAAATTCTTAAAAAAAACGCACCGACAAGGGTGCGTTTTTTCCAACGACAGCAAGGCTGTCGTTTTACTCTTTGGCTTTGTTAAAATTCGCCACGCCGTCGAGGATTTCTTTCTTGGCATCTTCCGGACCGCCCCAACCTTCGACCTTGACCCATTTGCCTTTTTCCAGATCTTTGTAATGCTCAAAGAAATGTTGAATTTGGCGCAAGCGCAGTTCATTCATGTCTTCCGGCTTCTGCCAGTGCGTGTAGATGGGCAGAATTTTGTCGACCGGTACGGCTAACACTTTGGCATCTTCGCCGCCTTCGTCAGTCATTTTCAGTACGCCGATAGGACGGCAGCGCACCACCACACCGGGGAACAAAGGGAACGGTGTGATTACCAATACATCGACCGGATCGCCGTCGCCAGCCAGAGTTTGTGGCACGTAGCCGTAGTTGCATGGGTAATGCATGGCCGTACCCATGAAACGATCGACAAAAATCGCGCCGGTTTCTTTGTCAACTTCGTACTTGATCGGATCGGCATTCATAGGAATTTCGATCACGACGTTAAAATCATTTGGCAGATCGCGACCTGCAGGAACATTATTCAAGCTCATGGCACTCTTTCTTGGTAAATATCAGGTAGAACTAAATTCGGTCAGGGCAGATTATAGCCAATTTCGGCAGGGTTTTGTGCACTGCCGCAGCGCGCTGAGCGCCGCCACGGCAATCACAAGGTGGTCGCGATCGCACATTGTCGGTAATGCCGCGCGGCCGCGTCGCTCTGCCCCAAAGCTTCATGCAACTGGGCCAGCTTAAGATTAGCTTCGCGTACCGTGGTGGCCGAACTCGCATCTGACAAGGCTTGTTCCATATGTCGCTGCGCCTTACCCCATAATTTTTGACGCAGACACAGGGTACCCAGGGTCAGTGCCAGCTCGGCATCGGTAGGATGAACCAGCAGCCAGCGTTCACAATGGTCGATTTGCGACAGCAAGGCGGCTGACCCTTCGGCTGCCGCGGCTTCGCGATAGGCGCGCAGCAAACGCTCGTCCCATTCGCCGGCCAAGGCTTTTTCAACGATATTACGCGCATCATCAAACAAACCGCGCGCATTGAACGACATCGCCGCTTGATAGGCGACAAACGGCGAGCTGCGGTCCGCCGCTGGAATCTCATACCAAGCACGGCGCACCGATTCGGCATCATGCCCATTGGTTTTCAGCATATCTTCGTAAGCCAGCTCTTTAAGTCGGGTCGACAAGGCTGGATGCAGGGCATGGTGCTTGTCGAGCGTACGCACGAGTTTCAATACTTCCGGCCATTTACCGGCTTGTTGATTGGCTTTCAAAGCCCAGCGCAGCACTTGAATATGGCGGCTGCCACTGGCATGCAATTCACGCACGGCGTCGAGCGCCTTGCTCGATTGATGCTGATCGACCAGCAATTCGGTGGCCGTCACTAAACGTGCGACTTTATGCGTCGCATCGCTCTCGATACCGGCCAGCCAAGCATCGCGCCGTTCAAATTGGCTCATGTGATGCGCGGCACGCGCACCGATGAGTGCCGACACACTGGCATTTTCAGGCAATTCAGCCGCGCGCATGGCGGCTTTTTCAGCATAACCGAAGCGCCCTTCAAACAAGGTGCGCAGCGCTTCACGCAAAGCCTTATTGGCATCGCGTTCGCGCTTATTTTGGCGGTAAGCCGCTACTTTACGTGGCATTTTACGGGTAGTCGTGAAAGCACCGATCACCACGTACACCAAGATGAACAACACCACGAGTACGACCAAAAACAGATTGAGCGAGAGATCGATGCGATATGGCGGGTAAAACAACACCATATTGCCGGGATTAAAACGCGTACCCAAAGCCAGGCCAACGGCCAGAGCAAACAGGATCAGAAGCCGGATAAAAATTCGCATACGCTAAGGCTTCACTTTGTAGTTATGTACCGCATTGAGACTATCTGACAGGCTAGGCATCTCGATGGACAGATTACTGCTCTGCACTTGGCGCAGCAAAGCCTGCACCGTTTGCGTCTGCTTGGCGCGGGTGTCGAAGTATTTAGTAATAGCGTCTTGCGCCAAAATCATATCGCTGCGAAACACGCTTTCATTGCGCGTCAACAAGGCTAGCCGCGCATTGAGCAAACGCAGCTTGAGGTTTTCGCGCAGAAAATACGACTGTTCCGGAGCCAGCAGTAAAGCCTCTGGCGTATCGACGCTACGAACCCGCACAAGCTGCTTGACTTCAACCCACATTTCGCTCGCAAAGCTTTGCCACGCATCTTGCAAGCGCGCACTCCATGGATTTTCCACGATTTCGCCGGCTTCCGCGGCCCCGCCTTTGGCAGCGACTTTAGTTTTCGGCAATACTCGCAACGGTGCTTTCGGTGCGATCGCGCTGGCGACCGACTTTTCAGCAGACCACAAGGGAATATGTTCGGTCTGCGCAATCACGCTGTCGAGTCGCAAGGCGATGCCGGGCAAATCGAGTGTAGGCAGCGACTTGAGTTTTTCAATATCGCGTGCAATCGCGCGTCGGATCGCGATGAATTGCGCTTTATCCGATTTCGCCAGACGGGTATCGGCATTTTGCAAGGCGATCAAAGCCCCTTGCACATTGCCGGCCAATTGCAGCTCTTGGCTGGCAGTCGAGAGCACTTGCTCAATTTCGGCCAGCGCCCATTCATCACGATTTTTCGATAAATCCTGATACAACTGCTCAAGCGCGATTTGCTGGCTCTGCGCCTCAGATTGCTTGGCTTCGAGCAGAATCACCTTCGATTGCACTTCCTTGGTGGTGTCCTGAACATTGCGCGCCATCATTTTTGTTTCGGCACTGACTGTATCGGCCGACAATAAGCGTCGCGCCACTTCTTCGCGCAGCGCGCTGATTTGATTCTGTGCACTCCACCAGTTGGCGGCCAGCAGCACACCGAGCACGCCAGCCAAAACGAAAGCCGGCTGCTTCCAAGCCGGTCGCGCTGCCGAAGAAGTCATGGCCACCGTCGGCGGTGCCGACGGTTCAGTGTGTGGGCTCGGCGTGGCGAGCCCGGAATTGGTTTGCTGTTCATTCATAGACGAGATTGTAACGCGACAAGCACATGCGCGTCGCCTGAGCCAGTCAAAGTGACATGATGAAACCCCAGTGCCGCAGCCGATTCTGCAATGCGAACGTGAGGAACGATTAAATGTTGATGTTGCATTTTTACGACAGCATTATCCAAATCGAGCTGTCGACTCCAACTCACCAGCGTGCGTAAGGCTTCCGAACTGGTGATGATCCAATCATTATCGCGGTCGAGCAAGTCCGTCAATTGCTGCTTCACTCGCGCATCAAACAGCGGCGCACCACGGCGATAAGCGAGCACTTGTTCGACCTCGGCACCGCAAGAACGTAATGCATCAGCCAATAATTCACGCCCCCCGGCGGCGCGTACGATCAACACCGGACGACCACGTAATGCCGCAGCATCGAGTTCTTCAAGCAGCGTTTCCGAATCGGTACGCACTGCATTACGCGGACTGATGATGTTGGCATTACTATCATCGATACCATGTTTCTGTAGCGCCACTCGGCTGCCGGCACCGATAATGGCAATCGAGACAGCAACTGGCCACTTTGGAACATGCGCGAGCAAGGCCGCGATCGCATTCGGACTCACGAAAGCGACCAGCGCGAAATCCGACAAGCGTGCCACCACCGCCCGCAAGGCCGACTGATCTGCCAGCGCCGCGATATCGAGCAGAGGAAAAATACAAGTGCGCAGCCCGAGCGCTTCTACCTGCGCGGCCAGCGGCACTGCTTGCGCCAACGGACGCGTCACGATCACCTGCGACATGGCTTGCTCATTTCAAAAAAATTCCCCTTGCGCCGCATTATGCCAGCGGCTCGACCCGACAAGCCGCCAAAATACCAGCGGCATCTTGCGCCGCCAAGGCCTGCGCCAGTTGCGCTCCCAAGGCCGGTGCCTCCAGCGCCGCGCCACGTACCTCGGCGGCGGCAATACGGCTGCCGTCCGGCATGGCGACCATGGCACGCACATGCATACTGCCATCGACCACCGTGGCATAGGCTGCCAGCGGAATCTGGCAACTGCCGCCGAAGGCCTTCGATACAGTCCGCTCGGCCGTCACTGCCTGCGCCGTGGCGAGATGATTGAGCGGGGCCAGCCAAGCCGCCAAATCGGCACGCTGTGCCGGAATTTCTATCGCCATCGCGCCCTGTCCCGCCGCTGGCAAACTCTGTTCGGGCGCCAGAAAGGCACGGATACGTTCTGGCACAGCCAGGCGTTTCAGGCCGGCCGCGGCCAGAATGATGGCATCGTATTCCCCCTCATCGAGCTTGCGCAGGCGGGTATCCAAGTTGCCACGCAGGGGGCGAATGATCAAACGCGGAAAGCGTGCCGCGATCAAAGCTTGGCGCCGCAGGCTGCTGGTGCCGACCACCGCACCATCGGGCAGTTCGGCCAGCCCGGCATAACGATTTGAGACAAAGGCATCGCGCGGATCTTCGCGCTCGAGTACGGCCGCGAGGGCAAACCCATCCGGCAAATCCATCGGCACGTCTTTGAGCGAATGCACGGCCAAATCAGCCAAACCATTGGCCATTGCCACTTCCAACTCCTTGACGAACAAACCTTTTCCGCCTACTTGCGAGAGCGCGCGATCAAGAATTTGATCACCACGTGTCGTCATGCCAAGTATTGAGATGTCACAGAGTGGGTACAAAGCGCTCAGGCGGTCGCGCACATGCTCGGCTTGCCACATGGCGAGCCGGCTTTCGCGCGAAGCGATCACCAGTTTTACAGGAGAAGTGGGGGTCAAAATAGCGATCTTTCGGTTGACGTTAGCAAGGGCACGATGCCGAACATTGCCTAGGTGCGGAATTTTACCACTGCCGATTCATGAATTCGCCGCCATTCCACGGTAAAATCATCACACTTATTGATCTGGCTCTCACAATTTGACAAGATTTCAACAGCGCGTGCATGATAATGCCTTCTGGCATAGCAGCGCAGCGTCAAGACGCCGCCCCATTTTTCAGTCCTTTCTTCATTTACGCACGTAGCGACGGATTCCCCATGCAAGCAAGCACCACAGACAACAAAAACCACCTGATCCTGACTGGCGACCGCCCGACTGGTCCACTGCACTTAGGCCATTACGTCGGCAGCCTGCGCAATCGCGTCAAGTATCAACACCAATACCAGCAATACATCATGCTGGCAGATGCGCAAGCACTGACCGACAACATGGATGACCCGAGCAAGGTGCACAACAATGTACTCGAGGTCGCGCTCGACTACCTTGCCGTCGGCATCGATCCGAGCAAGTCCACCATATTCATCCAGTCGCAAATTCCGGAATTGACCGAACTGACCTTCTACTACCTCAACTTGGTCACGGTAGCACGACTCGAACGCAATCCGACCATCAAACAAGAAATCGTCTTGCGCAATTTTGAACGGGACATCCCGGCCGGCTTCCTGACTTACCCAGTCAGCCAAGCCGCCGACATCACCGCATTCAAAGCCAGTCTGGTACCGGTCGGTGAAGATCAGATACCGATGATAGAACAGACCAATGAGATCGTGCGCCGGTTCAACCGCATCGTGAATCGCGACATCTTGGTCGAATGCCAGGCCTTGGTACCGGAAATCGGTCGCCTGCCCGGCATTGATGGCAAAGCCAAGATGAGCAAATCGCTGGGCAACGGCATCATACTCGGTGCCAGTCCGGCAGAAATCAAGGCAGCCGTGCGCAATGTCTACACCGATCCTTTGCACCTGCGCGTGGCCGACCCCGGCCACATTGAAGGCAATGTTGCCTTCATTTACCTCGATGCCTTCGACGAAGATAAAGCCGCAGTGCAAGCGCTGAAAGAACACTATGTGCGCGGCGGCTTGGGTGACAGTGTGGTCAAGGCACGCTTGGAAGGCGTGCTGCAAGATATGCTCGCACCCATCCGTGCGCGCCGCGAAGAGTTTGCCAAAGACCGCGGCGAAGTGTTACAAATGCTCAAAACTGGCACGGCGCGCGCACGTGAAATTGCGGCCCGGACTACCGATGAAGTCAAGGCCGCCATCGGATTGAAACACTTCTGAACAACTTAATGGATCGTCGCAAGCGACGATGGAAAAGACTCTGGAAGGGGTTTGCATCCCCTCCCATCGCGTC
>NZ_JASJVS010000048.1:0-34601 GCF_035019605.1 Undibacterium sp. 5I2
AGGCTTTTATAACTGCTTACGATTGCATTCAACGCTGGGCAATTTGCCGCCCATGATTTACGAAAAAGAAATGGCAGCAAAAAAACCTATTGATGTGTCCGAAATAACTTGACCACTACAAACTGTGCGCAAGCCCGGCTTCCGGCTTGGCAGAGTCGAGGGATTCTGCTGCAAGAAGACCGGATTGAACCGATTTGGCAGGAGCAAGAGTAATATTAGAAAGAGCCACAGGGCCTCCTTAATACAAAGTAAATGCTACATTAAAAATATTTTCAAAAATCAGCATCATTGATGCCATATACAAACTACAAGTAGACGACAAACACACTACTGGCATACCGATCAAGCACGACAGGCACGCTTACCGCCATCGCCATGAAGGCGGTTTTTTGTACCGCTTTGCGACACATGATCAAGTGCGATACGCCCAGTTAGCTCGGGTACCGAGTTGATTACTACGACGCCGGCCATTATTGCTTAGTAAGATATCCGACATCGGTGTCGCTGCTTGATGTGACTGGCGATTTACATGGGCGCGCGCGCGCTCAGCATCGCGTTCGAGCCGTGGCAAGGACGAAGCGGAGCGCGCATGTACTTGCGGTACACTGTCAGGCATTGTGGTATCAGGCTGTTCTCCACTCAGTAAAACTTCCATCACGCTGGCATACAGGGTGTTTTTTCTGGCCGAGTTGACTGCGCCAAGTTCCGATGCGGCGAACTCGCGCGCTACTGCTGCCAAACCGGTATGCCGTTGCGGGTGGACGGCAAAGGCCGTTTGTATCACCGCACGTTGCGCCGGACTGAGAGGTGTGGCCAGACTGATGCCAGTAGCACTGGCCTGATTAAAAAATTGATCCTGTATCTGCCGAATTTCTCGTGCCACCGGGGTATCACGGTATTGTTCATTGAGCGTCAAAGCACGCCCTAACTCGGCTAACCAGAAACGACTGGCGGGACGATTGCCGCGCGTAGTAGGGCGCCAAGCTTTGAAAAATTCAGGGCCAAGCTCACCCGCGCTGCCGTTCTCGGGTTCCGTCGCGGCGAAACCGTCGGCACCGAATGATGGTGCATCTGTCGCCAATTCGCTGACTCTGCTGACAAACGTGGCGTTACTGCGGGCACTTGGTGCGCTGGCCGAAGCCGGCGTCCAGTGCGATAAATAGTAGTAGCCGACGAACTCAGCGACTTGATCACGCAAGGCATGAATGGCCGGCTGTGTTGCATCCCGACCAATTGTCTGCAAAACCGCGCGGTAAAATTGGTCACCGTCAGCGCCCACAGCGGGTAAAGCAGGCATGAGCACGTCCTGCATCGCCGGCCAAGAACGCAACACGGCTGGAACTAAATAGGATGACAGTGTGCCCCACCCGCCCGGTTGACGAATTTCATTGACGGCCGCCGTACGCGTTGCTTGCTGCTGAGGCGTCAACGGTGCCGGGGGCTCCGGCCGTAGCGACTCGCTCGGCACATCTAGCACATGGCGCAATGGCGCGGCCGCCGCAGTGGCGTTAGCCTTGTCACTGCCGCCATTACCTACCCCAGTAGCGGCTTGACTGACAGGCGCAAATTCACGCTCACGCTCCGGCGTGGTGACGATATCGGACAACTTTGCGCTGGCACCGAGAGCGCTGGCACGCGGCCCCGGCAACTCGGAACGCTCAGCCTGATTGTGCGCCGGCAGTGCATCCTTGCCTGCCGAGGATGGTAGGGACTTGCTGGCCAGCGGCGGCAACAACTGACTCATCAAGGCATGATATAAACTATCGGCTGGCGCATTGGCAGTACGTCCGAGCACCGAGCCGGAAAAATCGGCCGCCATACGCCGCAGCCCAGCGGAAAACTGTGGGTGGGTACGTAAGGCAGCACTCAGTACATTCAGGTCGTTTTGAGACACACTGACAAACGGATCGAGCTCGCGCAGCCGGGCGGGAGTGGTAGTGATACACGATTGCCCCAACAGGCGATGAGTAACTTCATTCAAAGTCTGTACTGCCGGCAGATTTTTGTAGGCATCGTGAACGGTCAAGGCGCGCCGCATTTCAGTCAGCCACAATGTCCCCAACTGCCCCTTGAGACTCGGCGCGCTGTAACCACGTAAGGCCGGCATCGAGTACTGCGCACGCCAAGGAACAAACACGTCACCACGGATCGCGCCGTCATCCCTTACATTTTCAGGCACGTCAAGCGGCCCATCGGCCGACACAGCAATTGGCAGTGTGAATTCGACGGCATTGTAACGCGCAGGTTTCACGATCTCGTGGCTCAGTTCAGAGATAAATGTTTCGCCGTCTCCACTATCCGGTGCCACAACTTCGTGTTCGAGATCCGAGACAAAGCGCGCGGATGGCGCCGGCTGTTCGACTTGAGCCGGGCCGTTCGGTCGCTCTGAGGTTTCGGGGAAATCTGGTGCTGGATAAAATACTTCATCGTCACCGTCGGCCTCATCGGTACCGCTGATCTGATCACTACCAATGCCGGAGGAGCGCGCATCCGAGCCACGGTCGACGCTGTCGATCGCATCGGTTTGCGTACTTTGATCGACGAAACCTCGCGGTTCATCCTGCGACACAGTCTGGGTCGACGCATCTTTGGTAGTGCGTTCTTTTTTCAATACCCCAGGCGCAGCATCACCCTTCTGCACCGACGGATTAGCCGCCGCCGCTAAGTCGCCGCCCGTAGGAAAATTAACACTTACAATATCGAGCGCCACCTTGCTATTGTCGACATACTTACGCACCACATGGGGTTTCGGCCGAGCCCTTACTTTTTTTCTTGCCTCCGCAGCAGGGTTCTCGACCTCGGCTTCAACCGGCACAGGCGGCAATGAACTTGACGAACTTCTGTTGAGCGCCGAAGGTTTAGCTTGCTCTGGCGGGTCGACCACGATATCAGCAGCATCTGGATTCTCGGGTACCAGGCCGAGCAAACATTCGATCATCGACGCCACCGCCATCACATCATACGACAAACTCTCTAAGGTGAGCCACTTGTCTGGCTCGCCGAGCTGAATCTGACGCGTCGATTGCATCACAAGCATAGCCTTAGGGTCAATCATGCCCAAGATACGTTGGCGGCTCGCCTCATCGATTGCTCCACCCAGCTTTTTCTCTATGTAGTAAACAATCAGTGGCATGATTTCGGTAATCAGTACCGAGTTGCCTAAGGTGAAATTGCTGCCGCAACTCAAAATTTTAGCCAAACCTTCAAATTTAAGCGTGAGTCTTTTGTACTCGTTAGAATAACGGCTATATTGACCGAGGAACACAGAATCCTCACCAAAGCCATCTTTGACGATCAGCGCAAGAAATTGCTTTGCAACTATATCAAGTGCCTCAATCATTTCCTGATCACCTTGACGTTTCGCAAACGACATCATTACATGATATGAATTGGCAAAGCGCTTTACTGGTTGTAAGAAGGCCCATGTATCTGGTCCGTTGCAAATCGCTGCTGCATCAGGATTTAATGATAGCAATTCCTTGAGACAATGTGCGGTATAGAAGCGAGTAAATCCGTCGACCGGAAAGTCAGCATAAGCAGGCACCGTGCTCACCTTATGCGGCGCGGCTGTAAGTCCATCGACCTCTGCTTCGTCATTGGTCGCGCGAGAAACATACGCGGTACTAAAACCACGCGCGTTGATCTTATCAAACTCCGCTTTCAGTACTGCGGCATCGCTCTCCATGAGAGAGTGCGCCAAGGATTTTCCTGACGACGGTTCAATCGTCAAATCAGGTTTCTTGGTGTTCCGATGCGCCGCCTGTGCAGCATTGCGCTCCGTTTTTGCTTCAGAAAAATTTTTTTTAAAGCGAGATAATTTCGCCTTGAGCTTGCCGGATTTTTTAGAAGAGACAGAGTCGGCGCGTGGGCTGGGCTTTTGCTCAGAATTGTGCAGCTCAGACGCGTCTTGCAATGAAACGCTTGATCCAGAACTCGACGAGGCACCCGAAGAGTGCTGTCGGCGGACACTATTCAAATTCGGTGAAGCGGGTAAATGACTTGCTGCTGTTGATGCTTGCGTTTGCATAATGCACTCCGTTTAAGTAAAGTTCTCATACTCAGATTGACACAAGCTGGCACACCGAGTTTGATAGGATAATGACGACGCGATAGGTTTTTCTTAATACTTGGAAGGATGGGCCGTGTCAGCCGATCGATGATGTGTTGACCCACGCAATATTTTGCCGTCCTCTTCCAAATAAAAATCTCGCTTGAGCAAAAGGAATACGATTTTAAGATCCTCACTGATATCGGCTAATCTTGATCGATGCTGTACACAGTGGAGCGCATGCCGTTTACGTTCATCGCAAGCTTTAAGGAAATCGTGCGCCGGAATCCAATTCAGAATCGCGGCGGCACTATGCGGACTTAGTCGCGCGCCGAGCAGATGCTCGGCACGTGTCACCAGAAAAGCAGTGAATCGATTGCACAGCAAAACATTGCCATAGAAGCGTACATCAGTACCGATTTGCTCACGCACGAGGGCCAACAAGTTTTTTTCCACACACGCTACCGCCGATTGGGCAGTGCCGGTACCGAAGTGGGTACCGACCGGGCCGAGACCATATTTTGTGATCACCTCGGCATACTCTTTGGCGCAGGCATCGAGCTTTTGTTGCATGACTTTGTCATCGACGGCCGCGCTGAGTGAGGTGGCCAAAGTATGGATAAGAAAAAATTCCTTGATATCTCCTTTAGCCGTCTCATTTTCAGAATTGCGGTAGGCTTTCTCTGCTTTTCGATCACAATTGAAGCAGGTTCGCAAACCTCGAACCAGATACTCTTGATGCAATAACAAAGTATCTTCCAGCCCTACCCCCATGGAAAATGGCAGCGGCGCTACGGCGGCGCCGGTACTGTCGCGCTGCACCTCAAAATGTGTCGGTGACATTTCATTGCGCATACCCCAACACACGGCGGAATACCACTCAAAAACGCGCAGCATCAAGTCATTCATACGCGGATTTTGTGACAGATCAAAGGTCGGAAGCAGCTGCTGTTGCTCCGCCAAAATTTGCGTCTGCGTCGCCTGAGGCGCGGTCGGTAGATTGGGGATATTCAAGAAATGCTTGGCATTGTCGCCGGCCGTCCCCTTGGCAAGGTCCAGCACATCCGATACCCTAAGCATACTCAAAGGTCGCAGCGGTCGCGGTGCAGACACGCCAGCGAACTCGGATTCCGCTGGTGCCGATGCGACAGAACGCCGCAAGCGTAGGGCCGGCGGATTTACCAATTCCTCATAGCACGGCGGTGGTAATTCGCAGCTAGCCAGACGCGCACTCTGTAACGCGGCCGGCATCGCGTTTTGCGGCGGTGGCAACACGGGGGGAGTTGCTGACCGCGATGAAAAAATATTCCTGATGAAGGGCATGGCACACCTGTTTCAAAAATTGATAGCAAAAAAAAAATATATGCGTATTCAGTTGATATCCGATGGAAACAGCCTAGGAAGTGTGGTGAAATAAACCACTAATTTCGTGTACTGCACAGTTTTCATCCCAAGGAATTGGCAATCCAAATCATGCTCTTTGGCACTAGCAGTCATCTCTATCCATGATGCTCGAGCAAATTTTTTTAAAATTTTATCTGCAGTTTCTTTACGCAAAGGGTGCCCCAATTTTTGCTCCAGCTTATAGCAAATAAATTCCGGAATTTCGTTCAAAACAAATGAGATCGCATAAGCACTACGATTGCGTCCCACCTGATTATCTACCAGCTTCAGTACTTTATTTTCCAGCGTACGAACACGGTTATAGTAGGGCCCATGACCTTGGTCAGGATGAAACGACGCCAAGTCTTTTCTCATGCCGTGATCAGCAATGCACTGAGCATAGGATCGCGCAAATTCATGCATCTTCTTTGCAGTCTCATGGTCACCGACATGTTCTGAAAAGCGCATGACTGCATAGTAAAGTGTGGAAAAATTGCGTATATCTGATTTACCAAAAGCGGCCGGCTTGCAATTGTTAACATAAACATCCTCAGCACCTGGGGCTAAGTTCAAAAGATCGAGCAAACGTTTTGCCTCGTGAAGTTCTTTAAATTTTTCTTGGTCGTAGCTACGTATCTCGCGCGCATCTACGCGAAAAATTTTCCAACGTTCGTCCTCTGGCGGAGGCGCTGTAAAATCGAAGCTTAAATTATCGTCTTGCAATGTCAATCGATCAAACGTATCCTGATTATTTGTAATGGTATTTTTTATTTTTTGAGAAAGCACATCGCCGGTCGTGGGCGATTTCACTACTGGTCGGTCGCCCCCAAAAAAACGCTTCATGAAGTTAGACCTACCTACCTTCCCACTTGGATCAGTAGCTGCATGCGGCGACAACTCAGTACTATTTTCGGCACGCGCAGAGCTAACACCACTCGACGAAGACGACGACAAAGATGAATTTGACTGCAAAGAAGCTGAATACGAGGAGCAACTCGGAGCCGTGGAGGTAATTGGCATGAAACTATTTCCTTTGAAGTATCAATAGACGGAGCTGCGCGCTCCGAGCTGTAAACTGCTACGGCAGTAGAGGCCGCGCAGAGCAAATTTATTTCACAACGATGGCAACAGCAAAGACGAAGTAATTCAAAAACAGCATGACTAACAAGGGTGGGGCAAGAAGCGGCAGGCCGGACAGTGGCCGGCTGCTGATATTAAATTTTCAGATAGGTTTTATCGGTCGCGAGCAGGCTTGGAATCGATTTAGTCAGTACCTGAATTAAATTATCGAAGGTATTGTGCGCAGAACTATACTTCTGGCCCATGGCACTGAGCCCATTCTTGAGGTTATCCGACTGGGTATCAAAACCGGTTTGCCATTGACTGAACACGGCGGCGCTGAGCGTGAGTTCGGTCGTGGCAGCGATGGTATTAACAGATAAATCCGGACTCGCCGTCGCAGTGGGATAAACCATTTGGTTCAGGGTCGTCATCAAGGCATCAATCGGTGCCATGTTTATCGCTACCGTCCAAGTTAGGTCGCTGGCACTGGCACCGGGCGGTGCCGTGACGACTGACTCTGGCATTCCGAGGCGCTTGGCCCAAGCCAGTGCTTCGGCTTGCGAGCCGGTAAACAACAAGCCCTCCTCATTGCTGGGGTTGGCATGGGAGTAGCCGTAAGTGTTTCTCAGGTCGAACAATTGTTGATACAGATCGCCTACTTTAAATTTCACTTCGCCTTCTTTTCCGCCAGTGCTGACAATGCTCGCCATGGAAGAAACGATGTCGCTGTAAGCTTTGTAAAAAACGGTACTTTTTTTGACCGCTACTTCGTAGCGCTTAAGATAATTGAGATTGATACTATTGATGACCGCAGCAATTTCTCTCCACAGCGCGACACTGCTGGTGGAGGAATGATTGAAGAATGAATAGACACCCGATTTGCCCGCTATTTCTGCTAACAAGGTATCAATGCGTGCCGTATTGATGGTCACAATCACGATGCCACCGATAGGATCGTCGATGAGATAAATCAAGGGGCCGGCCACTAACTCGGAACTGCTGTTGAACACGGAGGGGCCGACAGACCAACCCAAAGCCAAATTGATCAGATTGAGATCATCGCTGACATACAGCGGACGCGACAGAGGCAGTGCCGTGAACGCTTGATGGTAATAGCTTGCCTTCAGGGTTTCCAATTTCTGCCGGTAGGCTTCGTAGGTATCACCGGAGACAAGTTCAATGGCGGCAAGTTGCTGTTCGTAGGCGGCATAGCCATCGCGGAGCATTTCCAAATCGTTCGCGCTCAAATTCAGAGCCCGTGATGCCGGTAAAGACGCGCCAAGCATTGGCGCAGCGCGCGCAAGTCCTGCTTGTGTTGTGGTGAGCAGCACTTCAGGCCCAGCGCGCAACGCCGAGTCGGCCTGCCTGACACTGATTTGTAGCGGCAAGGGTACGGCGACGCCGAGTGCATCAAAGCTGGCCATAGCACCATCGAATTGCAATTGCGCGATGCGAAGCGCCGGCGAATCAAGCGCGGCATGTGGCACATCAAACAGGGTGGCGATGGCTTTTTGCATTTGCACCGAGGCCGCGACCATGGCCGGATTCACTAACGGCGCATGCACTGCGCTGGTTTGCTCACTGTTAGCAACTTGCCCATCAGCTTCTACAACAGTGCTTGCAGCACTATTTACAGCCGTGGGAACGCGCATCAGCGCAAAACTTACCGGACTACTGACAACTGTTTCCATCTCATTTATCCACATTCATAGGTCGACAATCAGGCGTCAGCATAAGGGTAGGTACCTTCATAGTGACGCCACTTCGTATGTACTTAAGTACGGACTCGGGCCAAACGTGCTAAAAAAATTTGATTCGTCATCGCTGGCAAATCGACGACAATATCCTGATCGAGTAGCAATTGCTCGACCTCCTCACATAAGTCGGCCACTGTCATGCTCGCGCTTAAGCTGGCGGCCGGCAGTTCAATACAAAACGCCTCATTGAGCGCCAAAACAAAATCGAGCAATTCCAATGAGTCGAGATAAAAGTGATTGACCAAGCTTGCAGTCAAGCTGATGTCGGCTCGTTTTACATTAAAATGTTTTGCAATCAATGCCAATACGCGCTCTTGATTGCTCGTCTGTTGCTCATACATTGCAAGCATGATCATGCTCCTTTATCGCGATCAATTAAATTTGGAAAAATGTCTTATCCGTATCGGCCAAGGCCGGTATGGTTTTACTCAACACCTGTATCATGTTATCGAAACTGCTTTGCGCGGAACTGTATTTCTGACTCATAGCACTCAGCCCCTGTTTGACACGTTCGCTTTGAGTATCGAAACTCGTTTGCCATTGTGAAAAATTCGCAGACGTCAACTCTCGCCGCATAGTGCTATCGACCGGACTAGTGGAACCGCTGCCAAATACAAGGCCGCTGAGTGAATTGAGCAGACTGCTGATCGGCGCCGTATCGAGCACTACCGAGTACAAACCTACACTACCGGGCGAGGTGATGGCAACGACCGTCGATTCTGGCATACCCAAACGCTTAGCCCACGCCTTGGCTTCCGCCTCACTGCCGGTAAAAATATGGGCAGCCTGACTGGCGGCACCTTGCGGATCGTTGGTATCAAACGAGTACTTCGCCTTCAGCGCTGCGAGTTGTGTATAAAGAATACCAACCCTGAACGTGATTTCCCCCTCTTTGATACCACGCTCCACCATGCTGGTCATGTTCGAGACGATGTCGCTGAATTCGGCATTGAAGTCGTTATATTTACCTAAGCTATCTTGGTAAATATTGAGGTAATTATTGTTGATGCTACTCATCGCTTCGGCGGTCTCTTGCCAAAGTTGGATGCTGCTGGTATCAGAATGCTGAAAGATGATGGTGCCGCTTTGCCCTTCAATTTTTTTCAACATTTGGTCTATCATGCTGGTATCAATTGAGGCAAATGGCAGTAACATTTCAGGAGCACCAGGAGCGGGAGACGCCATCAAACTGACTATCGTCAAGGTATTTGGCGGCAAACCCATGGCCTCATTGAGAATTAAAAACTGTTCGAATTCGTCAGAATAGATCATCCGCTCAGTTAAGGCCAAGCCATGATACTCATTCTTGAGCGCCTCAAGACGAGCCCGATAGTCGGCCACCGGCTCGCCGACTACCGGGCCTGATGCCTGAAGTTTTCCAGCGAAAACTAAATATGCTTGGTAAATCGTTTCCATTGCCGGCGTCAAGGGATCGGCGGGCACCAGCGGATCGGTAAAGATAGAGCGCCCGCTGGTCTGCGCTGTACCTGTGCTGGCACTGAGCGCCATCGCCACGGCATCGCTGACCGTGGCTGGCACCGGAACCGCAAGGGCATCAAGCGCAGCCATCGATTGTGCCAGTTGGGTTTGAGCTAACACATTCGCGGCGGTGCCAGTTGCTGCCGACTTTGCACCATACAAGGTATCGAGCGCCCTACTCGCTTGCGCCGCATAGTTCAGAACGGCAGTATTTGATTTCGGCACAGCGACGAGATTCACACTCGGCTCACTGGTCTTCAGCGTCGCCGACGCTGCATCACTGAACAAGATGTTATTGCTAAGGCGAGGTGTGACGGTGAACATGCTTATTTCTGACATAATCTTTTCTCACTAAAACAGTAATTCAAAACACAGCGTGGGGGGCACACGCTGCGCAAAAAAAGAAGACGATGGGCAGTGCGATAAACCAGACCTCAGATAGTTACCAACTGAGTATCGCCTGTGCGTCCAGACCCGCCTCATCACTACTAAGCGCGATCTGAGCGCGATCTGAGCGTTGCCAACATAGCGTGTCTGTACTCGCCTGCCCATTCGGCATCAGGCGCGAATATTCGATGCGATCGCCGCCATGGTGGAGGCACGCGACTTGTCAAATTCCGCCATCATTTGCATCATTTTTTCCAGCAAAGCGCCCTCAGAACTCTTCGTTTCACCCGTCTGCCCGGCGAGGTTCATCATGGCGCTATTACTGGCACGCGTCACTTCTTCTCGCATTTTTTCTGCCGTCACTTCGATATCGCCAGCGCTGCGCCCCATCGTGCCAAACATTTGCGAACTGCCGTTGATGCCATCGCCGGCATGGGCCCATTTGGAACTCCGCGCCAAAGCCAGCTCATGATCAATGTCTCTCACCTCAACGTCAGCAGCCCTTTCCGCCGCCTGCTTTGCCGCATCTTGCTTCGCATCATCAATGGGATTCGCGTGATCAACCTTTTGACTGACATTTTTCGGGCTAGTATCTATTTTGTTTTCCAGCATCTCAGAATTGTTCTCCGGCTTAACTGTTTTTGCGACACCGACATCCTTCCCTGTCTTTCTGCTTTCTGCGGCAGGCAACTTATTTGTATTGATCGATGCAATATCTTGCTTAGCCGATTTAATACGCATCCCCACACCGGCACCGGCCACGGCGAATTGCATAGAACCGGAGACGAAAGCGCTGATGGCGGTACTGACGCCTTGCTTTTTAATCGATTCACCGGCAAGTTTCGCCAATTGCTCGCCGATGACATTGAAACGCCCAAACATTTCTGCCGTGGTCAAACGCATTTTTTGCAAAGCTAAATAGGCTGCCATCATTTCGCTGGAAGCATCATGCAAGCCGAACTGGCTGATCAATTCAAGCAAGCCTTTTTCTTGCGCTGGTGCCAGCGCACCACTAAACATCGTTACCGGCTTGAGCAATTCCGGTTGTGCCGCAGCGAAGAAAGACAGGGGCTTTTGCGCTGAGCCTGAATCTACTCCGGCACGCAATATCGCTTCACGCGCCACTGCAGTCATGGCTTGATTTTGTCCAGACGTGCCAGTAGTACGCCCCCCCTCGCCGACAGTCGACGTGATCACCCCAGCATATTTACCGGCACTTTCCGCCGCTGCCACACCAGAAAAATCGACGACTCTTACCGCATTTCCAATTGCACCCATTTTAATTTTCCTTTAAAAATCAGTTAAACCAACTAAATATGACGCCGCCATCGGCGTTATATTCAACGCCACTTAAGCTCGCGCCGCGTGACGCGCACCATTTAAAATCATCAAACCGGTTTCAGTTCTATTTACTGCAATGGTCGACAAGTCACGCGAGGCATTCAGCAAAAATTCTTGAACTGTCGAAAAATGATCGTACGCACCTTTCATAAATTCGCTGAGCTGCTTGGAACTGTTTTGAGAGTAGAATAATTCTGCCAGCAAGCGAGAAATTTCTTCCTGAATAGCACCTTGCGCCATGCCCGTGCCAACCTGTGTACCGGTAACGGCAAGACTGAGCGAGGATTGCGCGATGCTGAGATTTTTCACATATATTTGCAGTGCGATTTGATCGCTTTTGAGACCAACTGATGTCAGTGCTTTGACTGTGAAACTGCCGGCATTAGCGGAAGCACTTTTGGCAAGTTGCATGACGACTTGTGGCGTAATTTTTACAATCATTTCTTTAATGACAGTACCAAACATATCCATGAATTTAGTTGCCGCAGTTTTAGCAATCAGCGCGACAACAATCACGACAACGACGAGGTAAATGGCGACCACGACTGAGGCGATGATGTTAGCGGCTTTTTCGACGGCTTCAGGATCGATACCAAAAGCGGTAAGGATTTTACTGATGATATCGGCGACGAACTGTATAAAGGGCATGATGACATTCTTCATCAGCGGCTCCATGATTGGTGCCAATATGCGCTCTGTCAGCGAGGTCCCAGTCGCCAGCGAGGTTATGGTATCGGCAATAACGACGACCAGCGTGACAGCAGCCACCACCAAGGCGGCCAAAGAGGTGGCTGCACCTAGCGTCACTATGCTGGCTATCACCATCACTGCAGCCAACAAACCGCCGATGATCTTGCCGATACAACCGCCGAACTGTGCAGTCTCTTCCGACTTACGCACTTCCGCATCGTATTCACGGGCGGCTTTTTCCATGGCCGCTTTACGCGCATCTTGCATAGCCTCAAATAAAGACAAACTGTTTCTGAGCGTGGACTCGCTGTTTTTTCCAACCAGTTCGATGAAGCTTGCCATGAGCAAGGTCATACGCGCCAAACTGGTCAGATTAGTTTCGTTGGCTTCCTTGATAGGCTGCGTATGCACCAACTGAACAGCCGCATTGGTCAGGCCTAGCGCCTGGGTAGCCACAGCGGTTTTTTGTTCATAATTGCTTAGCGCTGAACGTCCGGCCATTTCGGCCGCCAGCTTGGCCGCCTGAGCTTGAGCAAAGGCGCTGGCAGCAAGCGCCAGATTGAGTTCGGCTTGCTGACGCTCTGGCGTACCAGGGGCAGCGGCAGAAACTTCAGCTTCCGCCTTCGCCATACGCAGCCTCGCCTCTTCATGGGCATTTTTCTTTTCCTCCATCACCATCACAGCTTGCTCGAATGCCAGCAGGGCTTGCGCCTCAGCGGCAACCGCACTGGTAGCCGCTGCCGATAACTGACCAAGATTGGCGTTACGTGCTTCCATGAAGTTTTTGAAGATAGCAAAACGACTCATCAATTCGTTGATGGAGATTTCACCGATCAAGGCCATCAGTTGCGCAATCAAAAGCGTGAACTTGGCATTGCTCGTCAATTCGGCTTCCGGCTTAGGACGAACCAATACCGGACGCTCGAAATTTTCGCGTGCTGCAGCCTGTTCTGCTTCATCACGCGCATCGATAAACTGCGTGGCATAAATTTCACTGGCACTGATCTGACTGGCTTTAGCCAAACCCTCACCAGCCGACACACTGAGCTGTGCCGCTGAAAATAATTCCGAATTCGCACGTATGCGGTCGGCACCACTAATACTGCTAACAGGAGAACCCATTGTGACTACCTCATTTTTTTAATAAATCCCCATCGGGGGACAACTCCACGTCGGACTCTTCGCTTGCCTCGGTCGCTTGCACATCTTGCAATGCTTCCAGATAGGCACTCGCCTTGGCGCGCAAGGTCTCTTCGTGACTGTGCAAACACACCAACTCAAAACACAGACGGGCTTTTGCCGTCCGCTGTAAATACATATGACATTGACCGGTATAAAACACTGGGCCGTAATCATTTTTAGCCAAGGCAAACGCCAACACGTACAAATCTATCGCTTTCTGATAATTCTTCTTCAGTTGCGCAACGGCTGCCAAACCCATTAAATATTGCGAATTATTGAAATCGTAAATGCAGAGAAAACGGAAGAATTTTTCAGCATCATCAAGCCGACCATTGCTGTAAAAATCGTAGGCAAGTGCATACAACTTATCCATCATCTCATCGGAAATTCCATACAGGTCTTTGAGCGTGGCACCATTTTCTACTGCCTCCACAATCAGTTTTGCTGTTTCATCCGTCGCCAATTGATCATCATTTACTATCATTTTTTTCTTTCACCAAGATATCGTTGTAGCGATTTAGTGGTGCTGAGTAGTATTAAAACAGTTATCTTCAGCACAAGCATTCAGAAATCGCCCAAACTTTTATTTCATAAAATAAGCGTGTTTTTACAACGACGCAAACCTACTTCCCTTACCTGCTTCATTGATCTTTATTTCGATTTTCAGCACTGCCGAGCGTGTTATCCGGCTCGGACTCGGCGCTGAAATCAGCCTCCATTTCTTCATCGCTACGCGGATCCGGGTCAGCCTGGTTACCGCCCAACTGTTCCATTTCTTGCAACCACATCAGTATTCTCAGAATATCGCCAAGCTCTTCGGTATTGATGAAGGAATACGGACTGTGTTTTCTATATAATCTGCGCGCCAAAGCGATATCTCGCACCACAGGTACACCGACCTTGGCAGCGTAAGCACGAACAGCCAGTGCACGTTGATTGGCCTCGATCACCGAAATAAATGGGATAGGGACAATTTCGGGTTTGAAGTAAATACCGATGGCCAAATGCGTGGGGTTGGCGACGATAACACTGGAATTTTCGATATCGCTCTTGACTTGCTCGGATAACAGTTCCATCGCGAATTCCCGGCGTCGGTGTTTGATCTCGGGGTCGCCATCTTGTTCTTTGTGCTCGCGCTTGACCTCTTGCTTCTCCATTTTCATGTCTTTGATCGTGAGGAAGTACTCGGTCAAGGCATCGAGGATAATGATGAGCACGATGCAGAGCAGCGCCGTGAGCAACAGGCTCATGAGCAGATCGCGCCAGATCGGTACCAGTTGCGCTGGACTCGAATGGATTTGCGCTAGCAGTAAAGCTTTGTTTTTGTCGAAAAACAGCACGACCACCAAGCAAAATGCCGACAGATATAGCAAGGCTTTGACCAACTCTTTAACCGTGCGCAAGCTGAACATTTTTTTAAAACCATTGACGGGATTGAGCGCGTCAAAATTGAGCTTGAGCGCGTCGAAAGCGAGCACAAACTTCGTTTGCAGCAAAGTCGGCAAGGCCGATGCGATAAGGCACACGCCAACGACAGGGAGAATAATTTTTAAACTCAGCCACAACACCTGCCCGCTGTATTCGGCGATACCTTGCTTGAATTGGTTAGCAATGGTTTCGCGATACAAGAGCATGAGCTCACTTAAAGACACATACCAGATTACAAAACTTAAGCCAGACAGCAACAGGCAAGCAGTGATCAGGTCACGACTTTTGAATGATTGCCCTTTCTTGGCCGAGTCACTTTTCTTTTTCTCGGTAGGTAGTTCGCTTTTACTGGCTGCCATCGTTAGCCTTTGGTACGGTGAACCAATTCGACAGGGTAGCCGGATCGCGCCGGAGATTCATTACCTCGCCCGATAAGAGCGGGCCGAAGTAAAGCAAGAGCATGATGAGGGCCACTGCGCTTTTGACCGTCAGCGCAATCGAGAAGGCATTCATCTGCGGTGCAAAGCGCGACAACAAGCCGAGCAAGGCTTCGGTCAGCAGCAAGGCGATCACTACCGGACTGGACAAGACCAAGGCTTGCCCCATAAAACTGGTCAGCACCGATGCCAGAGGCTGGAACTGCATTTGACAAGCAAGCAAGGGATCACACAGTTGATAACTCTGCGCAAACATATTGAGCATCAATTGCATGCCCCCGCCTTGCAAGTAGATAGCGGCAGCAAATAAATTGAAAAAATTCGCCATTTCCGATGTATCGATACCGTTCGCCGGGTCGATACTGCTGCTGAGTGTGGCACCGCGCTGATTGTCGATGAAGCTGCCTACAGCATGAAATACCCAGAACGGCCAGCTTAACAAGCATGCCAGCACGATGCCGATCAAGGCTTCGCCGGCGATCATAGTCAGCATGGTGACGGCTGGAATCGGTGCCAAGGCGCTGACCGGATGCGGCCACAAACCAATGGCCACCACCATGATGACGGTTTGACGCATGACCCCGGTGAGCACACTGGTATTTAAGAACGGTAAGACAAAAAATACCGGGGCCATGCGTGCCGAGGCCAGCACCAGCGAAGTGAGCCAGAGCGTCGCTTCGGATGAGAGGGAGTGCAGCGTTGCAAGCATAGGGAATCAGGAGCGCAATGCCATGCTGAACATTTCACGGCTGAAGTTCAACAGGCTCTCGCCTATCCAACCAGAGAGCATGAACAAACACAGACATACCGCCAGCAACTTGACGCCGAACGGCAAGGTTTGCTCTTGCAATTGCGTCACTGTTTGAAATAAGCCTACCGTCAGACCGACTATGGTGGCAACGAGGATGGGTGGTGCCGACAAAAGCAAGACCAAATATAAAACTTGGTTGCCAGCATAAGTGAGATCGGTCATGGCGATTCCTAAGACATGTAAGGCAGCATCAGGCCTTTGGACAGCAAGGTCCAGCCATCAAGTACGACGAACAATACCAACTTCACCGGTACGGAGATGGTGACCGGGCTCATCATCATCATACCAAGCGATAATAAGATGCTTGAGATGACGAGGTCGACAATCACAAAGGGCAAATACAAGTAAAAGCCAATTTTGAAAGCATTTTTGATTTCCGTCAGCGTATACGCCGGCAGTAAGGAGAGTATCGATGGCGGGGCATCGGGATCGCTGACCTGCTCTGTACCATGACGCTTTTTTTCAGCATCATCAAAGAATTTTGTCAATTCCGGATCGGCATATTTAGTGAGGTAAGCGCGATAGCCATCGAGCCCGGTTTCCGTGAAGGAAACCACCGACGCGACACTATCGAAACGGACATCATGGGATTGATAATGCGTGTACGCTTGCTGAGCAATCGGCATCATGACGAACAAGGACAACAGCAAGGCCACGCCATTGAGCGTCATGTTGGATGGAACTTGCTGCAGACCGAGCGCATTGCGCACCATGACAAAGACGATGGAAAATTTGACGTAACAGGTACCTGAAGCAACCAGAAACGGCAATAGAGTCAGGAATGCCAGCAGCGCAATGAGCGTAATATCATTCGGCATGGTGCGGTTCGGAGTAAAGTTCGGTGATTTCTACTGCCAGTCGGTCGTCGATCTGTATCAATTCTCCTTGCGCCAGTAAGACGCCATTGGCGCTGATACGAATATTTTTTTCTATATCAGGTGCAAGCTCAAGTAACTTTCCAGCGCTGAGCTGCGACAACTCGCCCATCGTCATGCGCTTACTGCTCAACATGAAATCGAGACGTACCGGCACACGGGCGATGGAACGATGCGTATCCGCTGCGACACTTGTTGCGGCTGCCGCATCGGTGTAAAAATCATCGATCTCGGCGTCGGCGTCATCGAATTCATGATCAATGTAATCGTCTTGCAATTGTTCCACTATAAATCCTTCCTTAGTCCATACGTAGCGACCGACAGCCATTCCTAAAATAGCAATGGTCGGTGTCGCGTTTAAAATCATGAGCGCATCGCCGCAGCGTAGCTGCGACAATAAGGTGACACTGATATGGCTGTGCCCCAGCATAAGTTGCAAATCAAGCGGCAGTGCCAGCAAAGCAGGTGCCACCGCATTCGCTGGTACTGCAGTCGGTTCAGGAAAATATTGCAGCCATAATTTCCCTTGCGCAGTATGCAAGCACGGCATAGCTTGACTTGGGAGGGCTTGCGTATCACTGAGTTTTTCATGCAACAAGCGGGTATATTGCAGCGCTGGCACAACTAAGCTGACTGCTTGTTCAGTCAGTCCGAACAACTGCAAGAGCTGCTCTTCATGTGGCGCCCCGCGCGCCAGTACTGCCAGATCCGGCGCCACACTTTCCATCCATTCATCGAGATCGAGATAGCCTTGCCAGCGTGGCGCACTCGGCGCAACATCATCGAAAGCGCTCAGTTGCAAGTAGCGTCGATAGCCAGGTAAGCTTTGGTACTGCACCTGCAAGCCCTGTGACTGCCATAGCGCGACGGCAGCGCGCGCCTGCAAGTCGGCGCGTTCGACGCGTCGGAAATGAAATTGACTCACGCTGTCTCTTCCTCGTCATCAAGAAAGTCAGGACGGGCTTGCCGATCACCTTGATCTTCATCTTGGAGCAGTTGCCATTCGACTGGCGCTGGCAATTGACCAGAGTAGTGATCGAGACGTTGTGCGACCAAGGGATCGGACGGTTGCAGTAAAAATGGCGCGGCTTCAGAAGCCGCCTGCAAACGGACGGCATGCTCCTTGCCCCAAGTTTTGAATTGGTAGGTCACCTGGGTACCGAGCAGTGGCGCTTCGGCGCTGAGGCGTTCGCTTGGCAACTGCGGTGGCGACTGTGCAGGTGTGGCAGTTTGCGTGCGCAATTCAGGCGCATGTGGAGCGCGCTGCGGTGCGACAGTCTCAGCAGCTAACAAGTCATCGACCACTGCGCGCATTTTTTTATCGACACGCAGCGGTGCGCTCGGCTCATTCATTCTGCTCGAGGATACGAGAGCGCGCTCAAGCGATGCCGGATTCGGCGTTGACCAAGAGGGGCGCGGCGAGCTCATGGCCGATGCGGCGTGCACTAGCTCAGTGGGCAAGGCGCGCGCTTGCTTACCAACTCGCGCCGCGGCTGCAGACTCGTTCACCGAGGTAGACTTGGGCGCGGCACGCAACTCAGCCGAAACGGCAGGCGATGGCAGCGTCGACGATTTCTGTTCTACCAACTCACCGGGCAATGCCATCAAACTGCGCGCACGGTGCGGTAATGACAAATGGACATTCGTGCGTAATTGCTGCAGCGAGAGTACTGTCGAAATTTCAGGCAAACTGCCAGAAGGCTCAGGCCGGGCCGGAAGAGGAGCAGCGACATCGGCGATGGCTTTCAATATCCGCGCCGGATCAGGTAACACAACGCTACCGACCTGAGATGCCAACACGCCCAGCATCGCAGGCGATACAGCTCCATTGAGTGCGGCACTATTGCCTGCAGCATGCTGCTGAGCTTGCCGCGCTTGTGGCGCCTGTGGCGCTTGCATATCAGAACCTAAGCGCTCTTGCCGCTCTGAGGGGCGCACAGCGAGATCAGCGACCAGTTTGCCAGACCTTTGCACTGATGCGGCAGAGGCGGCCAAGATGGGCGTATTGACAGCAGCCAGAGTCAAATTTGAAGTAGGTGGCAATGCACGGCGTCGCACTGTCGATGCCAGCGACGCGTGTTGATACGATGGCGAGTGCTGAAACAGTATTGCTTGCGATGCAAGGTGTGACACATCAGTAGGGAGAGAATTCGAAGCAGACGATGAGGCCGAGCGCTCGGTATCGGCGATAGCATCGGCATCGGCATCATCATCGACAGCGATGGCTTGACTAGTACTGAGAGTACCAGCGCGTGCGCGGGCTTGCAGCGCTGTTGATGGCATGAATGGCAGCGCTGCGACCATCATGTCTTCGGCCTCGCGATACGCTTGCTTTTTTTTACGTAATTGTTCCACTTCTCTATCAAATGCAGTACTGACGCCCTGAGCGCCGCTTGCTGTGGTGGTCGCCTGCGCAGCAGAACGCATGGCAGTGCTTGGATTTATATTCGTCATACGGTTCATCCTTGGTATCGATTGGCCTCAGGATGAACTTTACGAGACAGCACGCGCACAAACCCGATGAAAATCTGATCATTGCAATCAGAACTTGCGTGAGTATTTTTCCTGGACTTCGGTCTCTTCACGCCAACTGCGCTGCAGTGCCAGCTTGATACGTTCACGCCGTACGCATTGAAAAAATTTATCAACTTTGCGATGCCATTGCATATGCGCGCTGCGCGCTGTCGTCAATTGTTTTTGTAACTGTTCAGTTTGCTCTTCGAGTTCGCGGCGCTGCAAGGCTAGCTCTTGAATTTTCTGGCGATAGACGGCGCTGTGCTGTTGCATCGCAAATAAGCCGGAGCGCGTAGTCACGCCGTTAGCTATCTGCTGTTGCGACATCATCAGGTACACCTGCTGCTGACTATCGAGGGTACGGATTTCGTCTTTCAAGCCTTGCATTTTAAATTGCAAGGCTTCTATGTTGGCGGCACTGCGAGTGCGATGTGACTCGCAGCGTCGTAGCATCAGACGCGCTTTAAGCAGCAATTGCACGCATTTGCTCCAAGGTTCTTTCCAAGCTATCACTCTCGCTGCGAGATTGACGCAACCATTTATTGAGCGCCGGGCGACGCTGCATGGCCTTGTCGTTTTCGCGATTTTGTCCTTCTTTGTATTCGCCGAGATCGATAAAAACTTGCAGGTCTTCTAAACGCGCGAGTAAATCACGTACTGCCATGGCTTGTTTTTGATGCGCCTCTGAGCTCACTTGCAAGGCGACCCGACTGGCACTGCGCAGGACATCGATAGCGGGAAAGTGACCCTTCGCAGCCAGTGCACGATTGAGATAGATGTGCCCATCAAGAATAGAACGGATTTCATCGGCGATCGGATCGGGCTCGTCATCACTCTCAAGCAGCACGGTATAGAATGCGGTAATGCTGCCGCTGGAGGTAACGCCTGGCCGCTCCAACAAGCGTGGCAAGGCATCGAAGACCGAAGCCGGATAGCCGCGGCGGGCCGGTGCTTCACCGGTAGCCAGAGCGACGTCACGCAGGGCGCGCGCGTAACGGGTGATCGAATCCATGAACAACACCACACGTTTTCCTTCAGAGCGAAAATACTCGGCCACCGTCGTCGCCAGCAAGGCGGCGTTGCAGCGATCAACGGAAGAAAAATCGGAGGTCGCATACACGAGCACGCAGCGGTCGGCATGTGGAGACTGGCGCAGCATGCTGGCGAATTCCGTTACTTCACGACCGCGTTCACCAATGAGACCGATGACAAACACATCGGCATCAGCATGATCGATGAGCATATTCATGAGTGTGGTCTTACCACAGCCGGCAGAAGAAAAAATACCGACACGCTGGCCGATGCCACAGGTCAGCAAGCCGTCGATAGCGCGTACACCAGTGACCAATGGTGTGGCAACGACTTCGCGCTCGCGGTATCCGGGAGGCGCCGCATCGATCGCTTGCGCGGTGCTGCGACCTTCCGGCGCCGGGCAAAAGCGTTCAGTGATACTGCCGGATGGATCGACCACGGCACCCAGCAAACCGGCACCAATCGGCACGGTCAGACTGGCACCTGTGGGCATGAGCAATGCTTGCCGAGACAAACCCTTGGAGATACCGATCAGACTCAGGATTGCGACGTCTTCACGAAAGCCGACGACCTGAGCACGGGCAACCGTTTCCATAGTGTTCCAGTGTCGACGAATTTCGCAAATTTCGCCGATCATGACATCGGGCAAAGGCGCTTCGATGATCGGCCCGGCGAGATTGAGCGGATGGGCGAATTCACGCATCAAGCGCAGAGCTGGCGTCATTTCAGTAAAGCCCGGAAGGTGTCGGCCCGCTCAAGAAAGCCCTCGAGTGCTTCGCGAAATTTTTCGCCATCTTCGAGCGCACTGAGTGCCACCAAGCCGCGTAATTCGAGATAACCTTGGTCTTCATTGAAACACAAATGATCGTTGCGTACCCATGAGAGTTTTTTCATCATTTCTTTGAGCAAACTGGCGGCATGCAGGTCAACACTGTTTTCATGGTATTCGCACAGGCGGCTCCAAAGCCAGATATCATCATCACGGCGACCGACATAGATGGTCGGCGACCAGTTGAAATCGAGCGCGATGGTCGAGTGACTGTCGAGATCTCCTATCATGTCGGCGGCACAGCCGCCGGAAAGCAGCGCGTCCTTCACCAGAGTTGCGATGTCAATATATTGCATATATTCTCCTTTTTTTTAATGAATGGATTTAATTACGTTAATAGAAATATTTTCAGTGATTTCACCGAACGACAACACTTCGAGTTCACGAAAACGTGGCTCAAGGAGTTTTTTGACGAAGCGACGTACATCGACTGCCGTCAATACCACCATGTCTTTTTGGGCGAATGAAATTTCACTGAAAGCCAAGGTGAATTTGTCGAGCACTTCTTCAGACTGCACCGGATCGAGATTGAGAAAGGTTCCGCCCGAGGTGCTGCGCACTCCCATACGAATGAGTTCCTCAAGTTGCGGTGACATGACGAGCGCACGTAGTTCATCCCGTGTAGCGAATTTATCGCAGATGTAACGTGCCATCGCGCCGCGTACATGTTCAACCAGAGCAATCACATCTTTTTCACGCGGAGCCCAATGCGCCAAGGTTTCCATGACCAGCTTCATATTGCGAATGGAGATACGTTCCGACAGCAGGCGCTGCAGCACTTCGGCGATTCTCTGCACGGTGGCATGGCGGTATACTTCTTTGAGCAAGTCCGGGTATTTCGCTTCCAACTTGTCGAGCATCTGTTTCGTTTCCTGGATGCCGAAGTATTCATTGACATTACGTGACAGTAATACCGCAAAACATTGGTACAGCTCGTCTAATGCCGCACGTAACTGAAAACCGAGCTTGAGCAATTTTTCTTTTTGCGCCGGCAATACCCAGACACGTCGGCTCTCGCCCTGCGCTTCGCTGTGATGCGGAATGCCGAGTTGGTCGATTTCTTCATTGGCATTCACTACCAAAAATTGATCGTAATAGACACTGAATTCTTCGGCGCGAATTTCATTAATCATGACGACGGCTCGGTTATCGGCCAAGGCTTCGCTGGCACGCAGTAATACCGTTGGTAAATTACCGCCGTAATCGATGAAAAATTGACTGGCGAAACGTTGGCCGATTTGTACTTCGTTTAAGGCGGCATAACGTTTTGCCGGCACCAGCAAGATCAGCGGGATGGTTTCCGCCGCCATGTTGTCGAGGTTGCCGATGAGTCCAAGTTGGTTGTCTGCTTCCGAGTTTTCTTGATAACTGCCATCGGCAGCCGCTTCTGGTGGTCTGGCCTTGTGCGCAGCGCGACGCCGAATGAAGTACAGACCGGCCAGCAAAGCGGCCAGTATCACGAATACACCGGTCGGAAAACCCGGCAGCAGGCCGATGGCGACGGCCAGTAAGGCGGTGACGATGAGAACAAATTGCGTTCCCAGCAGCTGCGTCATGATGGTTTTACCTAGATTGCTTTCATCGTCGTCGTTGACACGCGTAACGATGAAACCGGCGCTGATAGCAATGAGCAAGGCGGGAATTTGGGCAACCAAACCATCGCCGATGGTGAGGATGGTGTAGGTATCGAGCGCAGTGGACAGATCCATACCGTGACGCGACATGCCGACAGTAATACCACCGATGAAATTGACAAAAATAATGATGATGCCGGCGATCGCATCGCCCTTGATGAACTTCATCGAACCATCAAACGAGCCATACAACTGGCTTTCGCGTTCGAGTGTACTGCGTCGACGACGCACACCTTCGGCATCGATCAGGCCGGCCTTGAGATCGGAATCGATACTCATCTGCTTGCCCGGCATACCGTCGAGTGAGAAACGGGCTGCTACCTCGGCGACGCGCTCGGAACCTTTGGTGATGACGATGAATTGCACGATCGTGACAATGGCAAACACCACAAAACCGACCGCGAGGCTGTCGCCGATGACGAATTCACCGAAGGTATTGATAATTTCACCGGCATCGGCTTCAAGCAGAATCAAACGACTGGTGCTGATGGATAAGGCCAGTCGAAACAAAGTAGTAATGAGTAGAATAGAAGGAAAAGAAGAAAAATTCAAAATCTTTTCGATATAAAACGAGCCCATAAATACCAACACTGCGATGACGATATTGAGACCGATCAGAAAGTCCACCAGATAGGTCGGCAGCGGTACGATGAGCATCGCGATGATTGTTATCATCAGCAACAGAATCAGCAACTCGGGACGCGAGCGCAGACCGTTCAGGGTATCGTTTAACACAGAATGACTCCATTCATTTTTTTTACTCCAGATTATCAGGGCCACGGCGACCTTCGATCACCTCGAGATCATGGGCCAGCGTGGAAAGTTCATCCAAGCGCATCAGCAGTTCATGTACAGCAGTGATTTCAGGGAAGAGCTCAAGCGGTACATTGTGAAAGCCATCGCGTATCAGTTGCAGTATCGTGCTGCGTTCGGCATGTGTGCATAAGATCAGACTTTGACCCAGCACTTCGTGCAGTGACTGATCGATTTCCTCAGGGGCTTGCAAAATACCGAGCATGAAAACCAGCCATTCTATTTCTACCTCATTGCAACGACGGATCAATGGGTGGCGCAAAAGATTGGCTAAGAATATAATTTCTGCCGAGCGCAACATTCGCACCTGCACTAATTTTTTCAACAAGTTGCCGAACTCGACGAAGTCGCAACTCGGATCCTGAGCCATGACATCATTGGCTAAGGCGGCTTCGATGAAGTTGAGGATTTGCTCGCGATGCTCATAGCCGTAGTGCAGTACCCAGTCGGTGTAAGCGGCCGTCGGTCCCTGTTCATCATCGAGAAATCGACGATAAGATTCCCGCAACAAGGCCGGACTACGCTGTAACAATTTACCGAACATACGGGCTTTGATTGCGCAATTGATGCCGGCTTTGACACGCCGCGGAACAGCGCCGCGCTCGACATCGACAAGCACCTGTTCCAGCCGTTTGCGACTGGTCTCTTCAATCTGACGCCGCTTAAGCAGCGCACGCAAGATCAGTATCAAATCACTGTCATCGGGAAACATGGAGCGTAATTGCGCCAGCAATTCCGATGTTACTCCGGCGGCGGCGGCAAACTTCAAGACTTGCTGTACTTTTGGAAGTACATCTTTTTCCAGCACGCGCTCGAAATTATCGAGATCGGAATCCATCTTCTTCAAATCGCGACGATTTCGGAACTGCGCCATCGCCGATGACATTTCATCGGTAGAATTAATGAAGCGCTGTAACATGGCAACCGGATTGAGGTCATCCTCCGGCGGCACTTCATGTGTTTGCGTATGCGAATTCGCTGCGCGTGCTTCTTCCTCGCGGCGTGCGGCTGCGCGATGGCGATGAATGATGGGCGAATTAGCCGGAAAACGACTAATTTCCATTTTTTCTATCCAGATAATCGCGCACCGTTTCTTGCTCTGGCTGACCCTGCTCGACACGCTCAATCAGATCACCAACGACTTCATCGCCGAGGTCGCCGGCGTCGCGCGCGCGCGGTGCCTCGTTGTATCTTGGCTCGATCAAGAAAACACGTACCAAATTATTGGCGCGTTTAACCGTGGAACGGAATAGGCCACCGACCAAAGGTAAGTCGCCCAAGACAGGAATTTTTTCGATCCGTTCGGAACCCTCGTCACGCGTATAGCCACCAACCAGCAAGCTCTTTCCATGCGGAACGCGGGCCACAGTACTGATATTGGTTCTGGCCACTTTCGGTAAGGGTGCCCCGCTGTCGCCATCACTGTTAACACTTGCGACTTCGTTGCCGTCTTCGATTTCCAGTGTCATTTCAATTTCACCGTCCTCAGCAAAACGCGGCAATACCTTGATCAGCGTGCCGAAGGTGACCGTATCGAGCTGAACCGCACGCTCGCCTTCCAGCTTGACATAAAAACTCCGGTTGTGGTCGAAGAATGCAGGCGTATTTTCTTGCGTCAACACCACCGGACGCGAGACGATTTTGGCTTTATCATCACTGTTGAGTGCCTTGACCGAGGCAATGAAATTATAACCGTCGAGTGTACTGGTCGGCAGACCCGAATTAATGGTCGCTGCAAATTTACTATTTCCGGCCGCACCATTCCAACTGACACCAAGTTGATCGAGTTGCTCTGCCTGCAGATCGATAATCCAGAGCGACAGTTCGACGTGGCGTTTGGCGATATCCAGTTTGGCGATCAAGTCTTCGATGAATGCCACTTGCTCGGTCGTGCCTTTGATCAGTAAGCTGTTGGTATCTGGGTAGGCAAGTACGCGGATTTTGTTTTCATCGGCATCATCCATACCAGGGAACCGACTTTTTTTTCCCGCTGATGGTGTCGGCAAGGCCATCGCGGCATGTTCGGTCGTGCCGGCCAGCGGCGGTGGCAATGGCGATTTAAGCGCTGGCGTCAAGCCTGCACTCGGCATGCCAGTGGCATCTTTGGCCGACGCTGCCGTGCTGATTTCAACGCCGATTTTTTCATTTTCCAGCATTTCTTCAATGATACTGGCAATGCCAGGCACCGTTTTGGTCTGACCGCGCAGTGCATAGCTGCGGTCAGTGACAAAGGTATTTTGCAAACGTACGACGCCGATTTTCAGATTGCCGAGGGCGCGCTCGTTACTCGATGCATCGAGAAAAGTAGCCGTACTGGAGACCAGATCAACATAGACCGGCGGCGCGGACAGATAAAATACTTTTTCGCGTTCGGATCCACGGAACGGAAAACGGCGGTCGTAGAGTCCGGCTTGCTGCAAAAATTGGCGTAATTTGGCGATCGAGGTGTTTTTCAACGAGACCACGGTGTTTTTCGCTTCACTGGCGTCATAGATGTAAATCGATTGGCCGTCGTGATACCAGATCAAGCCCAATTGCGCACTCAACTGTTCCAGGGTTTGATTGGGCTTGCTCAGATCGAAGTCGCCGCTGACTTTTTTAAGGGCAGCCTTATTACTGACGATGACCGGTTTCTTCAGGCGGACCGACAAGGCATTGAAAAAATCGCGCACGCCATCGTTGCGGGCGACATAGCCGATATCAATAGGTTTTGGTATTGCTGCATCACGAACCTCAGCGCTGCCGAGAGCTTTGATATCGGTGGCGACGGCAGCCGGGACTGGCGAGCTTTCTGCCGCGGCGGGAGTATCCTCGAGCGCCGCGGCCAGTACAGGCCATCCGAGTGCGGTCAACAAAACAAGACGTGGCCAGAACGGCGGGGGTGAGATTTCCTTGCTATGCATATATATTACTTACCTGCGAGTTTAATGATGTCTGACAAGCCGCGTGGTGACACGCCGACCTGTCCCCTGACTTCGTTCGAAAAATGGGAGCTCGATGCATACCCATGCTTGAGTGCGACTTCCGTGAAATTACAGCGACTATCGACCAGATCAAGTAAGGCCCGCGCCATACGCCACTGATTGAGTTCAAATTTCACCGACCCGCCGAGTGCGCGATTGCACAGTCGGCGGAAATGGGTGTAAGAGATGCCATAGCTTTGCGCTAATTCACGTAAATTCTTTTTTTCGGCGCGCTCGGTTAATAGAAACCGCACTAAGGCATAGCTTTCGAGACGCCGCAACAAAGCCGAAATTGCCAGCATTTGTTCCGGCTCGGTGATCATTTGACTGAGGAACCAGTTTTCTATCGTGCGGCGATCACTGAGCATGGCCAACCCCGAGCCGGCGCAAGACACCAGACGGGCATTCGGCATACTGTGATTCATCTCGAGGCCGCAATCGGCATCCATGAATGCCTGCAGTTTGGTCAAGACAGAGATATCGCCGTCCTGACACAGGGCACTGCCAACACTGATTTGCACCGGACTTTGATCAAATACCACCACACCGCGCCAACCGGGCGTAAAGCAGATATGGCTGATGTTTTTTCCCTGAAAAAGTACTAGTTGCAGGCCTTCGCCACCCACTTCGAGCGCGAATAAATCGGGCAGTTGTAACAACTGCGGGCCCGCTGTGAGCCAATGTGGCGCGCGTGTCGGTAGCTGCGTCGGTTCGGTCGGTAATGTCATGTGATGGGGCCTGTCTCGTTTTTTGTCTGCGCAGGAAACACGCGAAATGGGTAAAGATCACGTCACAACAAGGCGCTTGCCGGTGCCACAGTGATTGACGTTTCCTGAATGTTGCCGTCAACTTCTTCATGCACATTAGCGCTAAAAAAAAAAGCAATCCCGATGGGAATCTGATTAAAAGTAGAAATCCTCTTTCCGGTATTGAACCCCAGTGAGCATTCGCGCATACCTTTGAGACGGTCGCAAAAGCTGGCAGGAACGACGTGAGCACCAGTCAGGGTAATGTTATCGAGTGAAAACCCTGTTACGACGACCTCAAAAGCTCGCGTCAATAAGCTTACTGCCGGCTCGGGTAGGCGGGGGCATGCAGGAATAATGAGATGGGGACAGGCGAGAATATTCGCTCACTCGAATAAACTTTTTCCCGCGTTTGACAATGCAAAATAAAAATCACAATTCCATCAGGAATGAAGCTGATCGCGGCTCTATTCTTTGTTCTACTTTTGCAAGCAGCGTACGCTTTATGCGACCTAATCCTATGCCGTTAATTGATAACAACCATATTGAACCAAGCCTCTATCCAAGCACGGATGAGCAGGAGATCGCCGTTCTGAAAATTCTGAACGGGCCGATGCGAGGTGCCGAATTCAAACTGCTGATCGGTACCACTTTTTTTGTCGTCGGGAATACTGAAGTGTTCGACGATACTGTGCAATTTCCTAGCTTTCCCGACAATGCGATCTTCATTCCGATTGATGGCGACGGCTTCAATTTTGAAGTCGTCATCGACAGCGGTAGTGAAGTTGTGTTGCGCGAATTGCGCGACGATCAAGTCACGGAACAACACTGTCCACTCAATACTGTCGTGCGCCTCGGTTTGCTCGACTTGTCGGTGCGTTCGCTCGCCGACACCTGGGATCCGGCGGTCCTCAACCATCCGCTGGTACCGGAGCCACTCGATGAGCCCATAGCAGCCGTCGTGCCTGGCAAGACACCGGTGGCACTGATCGCTGGCGTGAGTGTGTTCTTGCTATGCGCCGTAGTTGGTGCGGGGCTCTGGTTGAACGGTAATGAGCAGCGTGAACAGTTACGTTTGAACGACATACTCAAGGGCTCGGTCGGGAATTACCAGATCGTAAAAGGTGACAGCGAAGTCTTTTATGTGTTCGCTGAAAATCTCAGAGATGCTACTTGGGCCAGGCAAGCATTGGTGCGCAACGATTTGCAAACGCCGGCGGCAGTCGTTCATACTTTTTCTGAAAAACAGCGCGTCGAAGCCGCCCTCAACAGTGATGCCAGCTTCAGCGCTTACCATTTATTGAATCTCGATGATCCGGTGCGGCCGGAACTGTTCATCAGTGCGGAACGCGGTCCACGTGATACCGCCGGGCGCGAGCAGCTTAGTCGCCACGTCGCGACATTGCTGCCGTATGCCAGCACGGTCAAGGTAACGGCGCTATCGGATGCTGCCATTGCCAACGAAGCCCAAAATGGTCTTGATCAGCTCGGCATTCCCTATCAGCGCGTCAATCGACCGGCCAGCGTGACCTTTGTCATGCGCCCTAGTTTGAACGATATCGACTTGCAAAAGTTGCGCCCCTATGTGGAAGCGTTTTATCAGCACCGCGGGGTTCGTTATGTGCATTTCGTTGTCGATTTGAAGGATGACTGGCTTAAAGGAAAATCGTTCGGTTACGGTACCGACAGCTATGTCAAATTAACCCCATCCCATTGGTATTTTTCTCCAATGATCAGCAGTACCCCACAATAAAGTTTTATTCATTCAAAAAGGAAATTTTATGCCTACTATTGTAACCCGCGACGACACTACCTCCGGCATCAGTGCAGCCGAACCGACCACGACCGGGGCGACCGGTTTTCTGACTTCAGTATCGATACAATTCAATAAGGGTGTCGGTGACTTGAACAAAAAGGTCAAAGATGCGCTGGACAAACTCAAAGCCAACCCATCCGATCCAGAGTTACTGGCTAACTACCAGAGTGCCTTGTCGGAATATACCTTGTACCGTCAGGCGCAGTCGAGCGTGGTAAAGGCCTATAAAGACGTCGGTGCCGGCATCATCGCCAACTATCGCTGATCGCCGTAGGCTGGTACCCGTTGTTGGATACGTTTGTCGATCAGAATCCAACTTTCGGGTATCGCTCATTTATATTTTTTCAGGAGCTTCAGATGATTAACGAAATTCGCGCCATCCCCGGCATAGCGGACATAAGCGGCGGTAATGAAATCGTCTCGTTGAGCGAGCGTATGATGCATGCGTATGCAAAATCAACAGTGAGTGCAGTAGAAAGCAAGGCCGAAGTGATGCGTGTACTGGAGTCACCAAGCGTCACATCGCCGGAAATACTGCAGCAAATCCAAGAGCAGGTTGCCGATGATTCGCTTAAAATTTCCATGGTCAGCACGGTAACCCGCAAGCTTACCGCAACTGTCGAGGCATTGTTACGCTCATGATGCGCAGAATTTCAGGCGCGCTGCTGCTGCTGGCTTTGCTGACCGGCTGCCGCGAGAGCGATCTGCTCAAAGGCTTGGATCAACGCCAGGCCAATGAAGTGATCGCGGTCATGCAGCGCAATAATATTGCAGCAAGCAAGATCGATCATGCCAAGGAAGGTTACAGCGTATCGGTGAGCCAATCTGATTTTGTCGCAGCCGTCGATCTGCTGAAAGTACATAATTTACCGCCACAAGCACAAGTAGAAGTAGCCCAAATGTTCCCATCGGGCGCACTGGTTTCTTCGCCTCGGGCCGAAAAAGCCAGATTGTATTCGGCGATAGAACAACGCTTGCAGCAGTCGCTGGAAACCATGGATGGCATCGTTTCTTCACGTGTTCATGTCAGTTATGATATTGACGCCAGCGAAAACAGCGCTAAAAAACGTCCGATTCATATTTCAGCCTTGGCGGTCTACCAAAGCGAGGTGCAGCCATCTTTATTGATCAGTGAAATCAAACGTTTTTTGAAAAACAGTTTCGCCGAAGTCGACTATGACAATATCTCGGTCGTCCTGTCGCAACGTAGTGAAGCGCAACATGCACCACCTTCGCTATCTGCAATCAAGAATGATGGGATCAATCCTGTTTGGATAGCCGGTTTGATCGCCGTGTTGATCTTGGCGGGTGCAGGCAGCTTGATCTGGCGTTACAAAATCGACCCACGCAAGCTGTTGCCCGCACCAAAGGTATGAACATGACGACCGTTTCCAGCCGTTTGCGGACGGTGATCTATAATCCGCTGTCTTATATTCATACACAGCGTTTAATGTTGCCAGCGCAATTACAAAAATCTGCGCAACTCGCCCTGATCAACCGCATACTGATTGATCATTATCAACTCAGTTGTGTGACACCGGATGTGAAGCCTGGTAGCCTTGATCAACTGTTGCTCAATAATTGGTCTGAGCTGCCTTACGCTGCCTACCTTCTCGCCTGCCACCAGCAGCGCAACAGTTTGGCGCGTGCCGGAAGATTATTACGTTTGCCGGCGTGGGCGCGCAGTTTCGCTTTACTACCGCTAAGCGAGCGCTTGTTTCCAGCTGAAAACAACGATGTCCGCAGCTGTGAGCATGCTTTCCTCATGCAGGCGGGATTGCAATCCTTAGCATTACTTTGCGAACCGGCCTCCATCGCCTTACAACAACGCATTCCGCTGCTCTTTGCCAGCTCCCCCATAGCTCCGGCGATTACCGCGACGCGTGCGCATTTCAGCCTATTGCTCATCGCATTACAACATGTCAAAAAAAACTCAGGCCACATTTACTTTCCGGATCCGCGAAGAAGTATTGATCAGCGGAAGTCAACTCACCCAGATACGACGCCATCAGGCGATCCTGTCGGAAGCGCGCAATTTAGCTAAGAAAATGCTGCAAGAAGCGACGCTGCAAGCAGAGCAAGTTCGGCGTCAGGCCTATTCCGATGGGTATCGCGATGGTGTACTCAGCGCGGCCGACAGCGTACTGAGCTTCCTCGATGACAGTCAAAATCTGGCACGTGAAGCCCAGCAGCAAATTCAAGTTTCTGCGCGACATATGTTAGCAGCGGCACTTAACAGCCCGGAAGCGATTCTGACGGTGCTTGAAGACTGGCTACATCAACACCCGGATCTACAACCTCACATCTTGCAGTTAATCTTGCCACGAAGCGCATATGCATGGCGCCATCGTGTGATGGCCTTGCTCGAGGATGGCTGGGGTTCGCGCTTACAAGTCGATTATCACGATGAAGCGCGCTTCCTGCTGCGTTGTGGTAACCGGGTCGCCGAATTTAATCCTACCGTCGTCGCTGATCAAGGCGAATATTTACTGGCACGTGAACTCGATCATTTCCCTTCCAGTTTACGTCAACTTTCTGAAGAGGCGGCGGCCAGTCTGCATGCGAATTTCATGGAAAAGTTCACTACCTCTGCAACGACGAATTAAAACTACCAATAAGGAAATATTATGCGTGCCACCCCTTCCAGTTTCACACCAAGGCAAGGTTTCAACAGTAGCGCAGATGTCATCGACATCGCCACACGCTTGCGTGCCAAAACACATGCGATGATACAAGAAGCGGTGGCGACCGCCGAAAATTTGGCCAAATTGCGGGCCGAAAGCCAAGCGGCAGCAACACGTCAAATCGCCGAAAACAAAACTACCGATGCCGCGTCGGTGACACCTGCCTTGACCGATGCCGTCACCACTAAACCTAATCCAGTCGTACCGGAACCGCAGATCCCCAAATATATCGATGAATTTTATGCCAAATTGATTTCTCTTCCCCCTCTGATGCAGGAGCATACCGATGAAGCAGGCAATACCGAGACGATAGAAGATTGGCGCCGGACTGTGCTTAATTTTACCCGTCTCTACTTAGACCCGAAGGGGGAACGGGCCTACAAACGCATCACAGACCAATTGCTCGTATTGAAATGGAGTATGAAGCTGCTCAAGGAGCTCGATGTGGTCACAACGAGACCCGCCAGCGCTGAGGAAATCGAACTTGCCGCAGCAATAGCAGCGGCCAAGGAACAGGGTTTGCCCGTGCCGAAAGAGCCTAAACTACCGGGAAAAGTAGTCACGACTGCTGAAGGCGAGCAAGTGATGATATTGACCGATTCCTACCGTCCGGAACTGCAACAAGGCGTCACCGATGCCATGATGAGTTTGGTCTTTGCCGATCACCACATGAAAGATTGGATGATCAAGTCCTTTTTCGAAAGCGAAAAAGCCGAGGATGAACGCGCCTTCCAGATGTGAGCTCGCCAGCCATTCCTGTACCGCGCCACAACTTCCTCTGCACTGCGATCATCGCAGCTTGGCATGGCAAGCTGCGATGATCGCACCCATAAGTGTCAACGTTCAATGCAATGATTAGTACTTGTATCAATCTTCAAAGTTGATATTGATACTTGTCTTATATTATTTTCATATAAGAATCACCATCATAGGTACACGCTGAAAAATGAATGCTTCGTCTGAACAGCGAACTGTTTTTTTTCTTTTTTTTGTGAAGAATACATCTATGAATACCTACATGGAAGAGCATATCGCGTTCAAAGCTAAGGGTGAAGGTATCAAAAACCGTCCGAGCACCCAAGCAAAACGGCAATTTGTCATCGGCGATTTCGTACTCGACAATTCTATCCTCATGCACAATGGCGTACCGATTCCATTGCCACCTAAAGAATTGGCAGTGCTGATCTGTCTGCTGGAATCGGGCGGCGAAATCGTACCGAAAGACACTTTACTCGAGCGTGCATGGGGGAATGCCATCGTCAGCGAAGAATCGCTGACTCGCTGCATCTATGTGTTACGTCGTATGTTTTTGGAACGCACAGGTCAGCACTATATTCAAAACGTTTACGGCCAAGGCTATCGCTTGTTGCACACCGTCAATGTGATTTACGACACTCAGCGTCCGATCGATTTATGTACCCTCGCGGTGCTACCGTTTCGCTTCGATGGCTGGGATATTGATACTCAGGAAATTCACGACAGCACGATACAGTGCCTGTGCCATTTCCGGCCGTTCGGCTTATCGGTGATGCCGGCCTCGTTAACGCGTAACTGCCGCGTCGCCAGCGAAATCATTTCCATGATTAAAGATATGGAACCTGATTTCTACGTGACCGGTTTTCCCGTGATCGTGCAAGGCATACGGGTCTTGCGCTTGGAATTGGTCAATGCACGTGACCATGCAATTTTACACAGAGAGAATTTCGACGTCACATTAAACAATTGGCAAATCAATTTACAGCATCGCCTCACGACTGTTTTACCGCTCTGCATCCCGGAATTAAGCTGGGGCAATGGCGTGCCTCAGCAAATTCCCCTGCCGACCACCTTGGCTTTTTTAAACGGTAAGCGCGAACTGCGTCAATTCACACCGACCTCGCTGAAACAGGCGCTCTCGCAATTCCATGCCTGCTTGGCGATTGAACCATTGCACGCGCAATCGTGGTGCGCGTTAGCGGAAACCTGTCTGGCACTGGTCAGCTTCGGTCTTTGCAATGATGATGCCGTGTTGCGGCAAGCTTGTCGCGCTACCGACAAGGCATTGAGCATAGAGCCAAATAATCCGCTGGCATTGGCGCTGATGGCCTATCTCAACAGCGTGCTCGGTAACGGTGAGCGCTCGGAAACTTTGATATTAAAAGCAATTTCTCTGGCACCGACGATGCCGGAGCTGCATTACTATCATGCGCGTCATCTGTTTCTGGCGCAGCGCATGCCTGAAGCGGCAGCGGCGGTCAAAACCTCGCTATCCTTCGATCCAGCTAATATCAGCGCGATCTTACTGAGCGTTTGGATACATTTTACTTGCTCAAATATCACGCAAGCTATTACCGAAGCAGAACAGAACCTGACTCTGTACGCACACGACAACCCTATTTTGCAAGATATGCTAGAAACCGTGCGCACGCACGATACCAAAACGAGTAGGCCGATGCCGACTTTTTTCCTCGTTGCCTGAACTATCAAACATCTGTTGATGAGTCGAATTTTGACTCGTCATACCTATACCATGCCGCTTCAAGGGCGGCGATAGTTTCCGCAAGTCAGTGACGGCTTGTTAAAATATCGGCTTTCCCAGCAGCGTATAAAGATAAGGTCAATTACCCCGGCCTCAAGAGGCTGTCGCAAAAGGGTTTTCAGTCGGTATCATTACCCCAACTGGTGGCCACGTCATTCCTGCGCGCTTTTGG
>NZ_JASJVS010000049.1:0-31492 GCF_035019605.1 Undibacterium sp. 5I2
GCAGCAATCGTATTTTGCGGCTGAACTTGCGGCTGCACCTGCACTTCCGGTGGCGGAATGAACGGTGGTGGCGGTGCCAACAGTTTCGGCGGCGGCGGCGGCGGCACATCGGGCGGCGGCGGTGGTGGTTTTATTTCCTCCACCAACTTGGCTTCCAATGGTTTTTGGATGATCTCGACGAGCTTGGTACCCAAGCCATTGACGAGCGCATACACCAACACGATGTGAAAAACTATAACCAGCCCCAAGCCAAGAAACTTCTTGCCCGGCTCTTGCTGGCGATCTGAAAAATCCATTCCGTTTGTCTCCTCAATCTAAGAATACGAAGGCGCTTATCATAACCGCTGTTGTTGCGAAAACTCAATTTTTTCAGTGAAAATTTCGCATATATTTTGTAATAACGATAGCCTGTTTTTGTACAGTTTTCATCTGCGCTGATTTCATCAGGAATTCATATTTTTCTGTTAAAAATATTCGGGCCGCGATCCTCCTGAAGATAATGCCCTTCCTGCGCAACGCCAAATTTTTCCCATATTGCAGAGTAGCGAAGGCGGGGGCGTGCTGCATAGGATATCGCGCTGCGAGAAGTGCCTTGTCGTCACGGTCGTTTCCTGATTCATCTGTTGATCCATGTTTTAAGTAGCTCAACTACATGCAGTATATTTTTATTTTCTACGAAAATATAGTTATTTCCGTTGAAATATTTGATTCATCCGAATTTTAGCGCATAAAACACAGGCTTGGTCGACTTTTTAATTAAGCGATGTAGTATTATTACATAAAATATTCGAGCACTGTCTTCCCAGCCATTGTTCTTCCATAAACCGACCACCAAGGTGACAAGTTGCTGCCAGACTTAAGCTCACACGCTCCCTTCGCTCCCCGGCTGCTGGCCGATATTGGCGGCACCAATGCGCGTTTCGCCTTGGAGTTAGCGCCCTTCCAATTTACGGCCATCAGTGTGGTCGCTTGCAACGATTACGCCGAGCTGCACTTGGCCATCGCCGCTTATTTGGCCAGTGACAGCGTGCGTGGACTTGGCCTCGCGCCGCTACGTCATGCGGCCATCGCGATTGCCAATCCAGTCGATGGTGACTTGATCCGCATGACTAATCATCACTGGACTTTTTCGATCGAGCAATTACGCTTGAGTCTGCAGCTCGATACGCTGTTGCTCATGAATGATTTCACCGCCTTGGCGATGGCTTTGCCATTCCTGCAAGCGAGCGAGCGCGTACAGATAGGTGGCGGGCTTGAGCAAGCCGGCAAAGCCATCGCTTTGCTTGGGCCGGGTACTGGCCTCGGCGTATCGGGCATTATTCCTTATGGAAAACATTGGGTGCCGCTGGCGAGCGAGGGAGGGCATGTCAGCTTTGCGCCCAGCAATGCTGAGGAACTCGCCTTATTGCGCTGGATTTGGCGTTACCATCCGCATGTTTCAGCGGAACGTTTGATTTCCGGCCAAGGCTTGCCCTTGCTGTATCAGGCCGTTGCGGCGCTTGCCGGTAGTCCGGCACCACAGGCCTTGTCGGCGGCAGCGATCAGTAGCCACGCCTTGAATGACAGTTGTCTCTTTTCAACACAGGCGGTGGCACATTTTTGCGCCATGCTCGGCACGGTGGCTGGCAACTTGGCGCTGACACTCGGTGCCAAGGGCGGCGTGTATATCGGTGGTGGTATCGTAGCGCGACTCGGACATTTGTTTGTCGAGTCGGCATTTCGCCAGCGCTTTGAGGAAAAAGGGCGTTTTGCCAGCTATCTCAGGGAGATTCCGACCTTTCTCATTATGGCTGAGTATCCGGCATTTCTTGGCGTCTCTGCCGTGCTTGCCGATAAGTTGGGTGCAGCTGAGTCCGCGTTTTAATTGCTGCTTTGCTTCCTCCTGTCAGCGGCACCATGCATGCGACAGCAAGAAAGTCAGGGTCAGTGAAATGACGGCCGCGCAGACCGTGGTGATAAAGCTCAGGTAAGAAATCACGCGACCATGGCGGCGATTGTCGGCAAAAATGATCAGTTCGCCGATAGCCAGAATGCAGCTTAATCCGGATACAAAGATGGCCAGCAGCATGCACAGTGCTTCCAGGTCACTGAGCTTGCGGCAATTTTCAGAATACAAATGGGCGATTTGAAAAGTATTGTCATAACCGAGCATACCCATCAGGATGGCGGTCAACACCAGCGCGATGGTCAGTAAAGGAATAAACCAGGTCAGGAAGTACTTGTCACGGACCGATCTGACTATGCTGTTGATCCAGCTTTTGAAAAATCCATTCATCTCAGTCTCTCGTAAACGATCTGACCGCGAGCTTGTCCCCGTGGTCGCAAACTTATCGCATAGTTCTTATGGCGCAATGCTAATTGATGGTACCGCGGTTTTCGGCGAAAAACCTGCGGCACATCCGGAATGCAACACTTAACTCGATAAAGCTTGGGTTTGCCTGCTGATGCATGCCAATTAATTGATATGGATGATAACTTTTCGTCACAAGTGTTTAAGAATTAATTCGTTTTCCCTTCGACGACGGCTGCGATCAGCGCGTCCAGTGCTGCTCTGGCGGCCATGGCCTTGTCATGATTGATGAAGGCAACTACGACCCAAGTCTGATTGTCTTGGTCGCGCACATAGCCAGCGATGGCGGTGCTGTCTTTGAGTGTGCCGGTTTTAATTCGGCCGCGCTGTGCGGCGGCGCTGCCGGTGAGGCGTTTGCGCATGGTGCCATCGAGCGCGACGATGGGCAGGCTGCTGACAAATTCGGCACTCCAATCACTGTCGGCAGCAACACCGAGCAGCGCGGCCAATTGTGTGGCGCTGATGCGCTCACTGCGCGAGAGCCCGGAACCATTATCGAGCACCAAGCCGGTGGCATCGATCTGATGCGCAGCAAACCAAGCACGGATACGCAGTGCCGCCTCCGCGGCGCTGTCTGTACTGATTTTTGACAAGCTTTCGGCACCCAGAGTGAGATAAACCATGCGCGCCATGGCATTGTCTGAACTTTTATTGATGATACGAACCGTGTCGGCCAAGCTGTCGGAAATGCGTTCGTGTAACAACACGGCCTGGTCCGGCGTGATACCGTCGCGCACACGGCCTTGCCAACTGCCGCCCATTTCCGTCCACAGGCCGCGCAACAAGTGGGCGATGTATTGGTTTCTATCGATCAAATTCAAGTAGGCGGTGACTTGGCAATGGCGTGGAAAGCCACCGCTCAAGCTGATCGCGATTTGCTCTTTGCGCTGTAAGTCTGCCACGGCTGGTTGCAATTCGCTTTCCCACGTGCTGCAGGGCTTGTCGTTGAAATGCAGGTGGTTGTCGAATTGGATTTTATCCAGCGGCGTTTGCATGCGGGCGTCGATTTTATCGCTGCCCGACGAGAGCGTGATGGCGCTGATATTACTGTTGATTAACAGTGCATCCGGAATGACGTTGTAGTAAGCATTCGGATTTTGGTCAAATTGCGGCGCGTTGAGGTCGGCGCGTTGTGGTGAGAAATAGCTGCGATCGAGGATGACATCGCCGCTGATCTTACGAATACCCTGAGCGCGCAGCGCGCGCAACATGGAAGCGAAATTTTCTGCGGTCAAATTGGGGTCGCCACCACCGCGCAGATACAGATTACCCTTTAAAATTTCTTTCTGTGGCGCAGCATCGGCCAAAATGCGCGTCTTCCAGCGAAATGCCGGCCCCAGTTGTTCCAGCGCGACCAGACTCGTTACCAGTTTCATGGTTGAGGCCGGGCTCATGCTCAGCGTGGCATTCTGGCTGATCAGTGCAGTTGCACCGGGACGCATGACGACGACCGCCACTGATGAGGGCGGCACGTTTTGTTGGTTCAAAATATCGAGCATGGCGGCCGGCAGGGCGGCCGCGGCAAGCGACGATGCGCTCAGGGTGAGGGCGAAAATACAAGCGGGTAACATGGTGGCTTTCGGTATCGGGGACACGGCATTGTAAAGGCCGCATGCTATTTTTCACGGGGAGGTGAGAAAATCTGTTTAGTACGAAAAAAATGTGTTCTGAGTTGTGACAGTTGACTCGCACGCGAGGACTGAGATCAGCCAAAGGCAGGTGGAAAATCGCTGCGATTTAATCTGCGCTTCGGTGCAAAAAAGGATTGGAAAGTGCCACGTCAAAACTTTTGAAATCGCTGATATTTCTCGTGACGACAGTCAATTTGTTTACCCGCGCGCAGGCAGCAATCATGCCGTCTTCGTAGCGCGTGTCTGATTGCTGGTGCATCATTTTTGCCCATACTCGCAATACCTCGCCATCAAGCGGGAGAATATTATAGGCAGACGCAACTTGATCAAGCCAGTGTTCGATGGCTTGCGCCTTAGCCTTATCTTGCTGGCGTGTTATTTCGATGCCGGCTTGGATTTCCGCCAGGGTGATCGCACACAGAAACAAATCGGATTCTGCAACGCCGTTGATCCATGCAAGCACCGCGCCGTGCGGCTTCGGTTTGCGCAGTTCCGAGACAACATTTGTGTCGAGCAAGTACATGGCTGATCTCAGGGTAAAACGGCGGCGCGACGGCGCGCGGCACCACGCTCTGGTATGAGCAAGTCGCTACGATCGATATCCGACAGTAGTAGTGTTTTCAGCGATGGGCGCGCGGCCTGATGCAGACGCTGCCATTCCGCCAGCGGCACCAGCACGGCGGCCTCTATGCCGCGGCGAGAAACCATTTGTGGTCCATCTTTAATGCAAACATCGAGCAGCTCGCTGAAACGCGCTTTTGCATCTTGTACCGGCCATGTATTCATCATTTTCATCTGCGCTTTCTCAAATAACCAGTTACCTGACTAGTCTAGCAGAAAAATTTTACTCATCAAGCTCAATTGTGTTGATAGACTCAGGCGATGGGCGTAATCGCTGGCAGAGAAGGCTGGAAACACGCTGATGTCGTTGCCGGAACGACATTAACCTGAGAAATCGGCGCACAATCAGGACATAAGCCTTTGATTTCGTTATAATTTCGCCTCACTTCGTCACCGGTAGTCGCCATGGGCTTGCTCGTCAATCAAACTGAACTCTTATCCCCCGCCAAGAATGCCGAAATCGGGCGCGAAGCGATACTACACGGGGCCGACGCCGTGTATATCGGCGGGCCATCATTCGGTGCGCGGCATAATGCCAGCAACGAGCTCGGCGATATCGCCGGCTTGGTCGAGTTCGCGCATCGGTATCATGCACGTATCTTTGTGACCATGAATACCATTTTGCATGAGTCGGAATTGGAACCGGCGCGCCGCCAAATACATCAGCTTTACGATGCCGGAGTCGATGCCTTAATTGTGCAAGATATGGGCATACTCGAACTCGATATTCCCCCCATCCAATTACATGCCAGCACCCAGTGCGACATCCGCGGTGTGGATAAGGCGCAATTTCTCGGTGCCGTCGGTTTCTCTCAGTTGGTGTTGGCGCGTGAACTGACGATAGAACAGATTGCCGCCATCCATGCCGCCGTCGCCACGCCGCTCGAGTATTTCGTTCACGGTGCCTTGTGTGTGGCGTTTTCCGGTCAGTGCTATATCTCGCATGCCGATAATGGCCGCAGCGCCAATCGCGGAGATTGTTCGCAAGCATGCCGCTTGCCCTATACCCTCAGTGATGGTGCCGGTAGAGTGGTGGCGTATGAAAAGCATTTGCTGTCGATGAAAGATAATGATCAGAGCCGCAATCTGGAAGCCTTGCTCGATGCCGGTGTGCAGTCCTTGAAAATCGAGGGACGCTACAAAGACATGGGCTATGTCAAAAACATCACGGCGCATTACCGCCTTTTGCTCGATGAAATTCTCACCCGTCGCCCCGAGTTTTCGCGTGCTTCCAGCGGTGTCAGTCGCATCGCATTCACGCCCGATGTCGATAAGAATTTCCATCGTGGACATACCGATTATTTTGCCAATGGCCGGCTGGAAGATATCGGCGCTTTTGATTCGCCGAAATATGTCGGTCTGCATCTTGGCTATGTCACGCGCATCGCCACAAATTGGTTTGAAATTGAAGCCAATGAAGCCATGGCCAATGGCGATGGGCTTAATTACATGAAAAAACGCGAGGTCATGGGGATCCATGCCAATACCGTCGAACGCATGTCGAGCAACGAAAACGGCACTACCTGGCGGATTTCGCCGGATGAAAAAATCGCCGACCTGAGCGGTTTGCAAGTCGGCTTGTCGATCAATCGCAATCGCGATCAACGCTGGGAACAGGGCTTGACGAAAAAATCGGCGGAACGACGGGTGCCAGTTTGGCTTACCCTCAGCGATACCGATGGCAGCGGCTTACAATTGACGATGCATGATGAAGACGGCGTCACTTCACAAGTTCACAGCCTGCTCACTTTGCTACCGGCGCAGCAAGCCGATAAAGCCGAAGCCGCTTTGCGTGATAGCTTGGCTAAGCTAGGCAATACCATGTTTGAAGCAGTGCAAGTCAACCTGTCATTGCGTCAGCCATGGTTTGTGCCGGCCGCAGCGATTAATGCCTTACGTCGCGATGCCGTGGCGGCACATGAAGCTGCCCGCGCAGCGGCTTGGCAACGGCCGCCGCGCACGCCGGCGCAGCAGCCACTGGCCGCTTATCCGGAAACCACCTTGAGTTATCTGGCCAATGTGTATAACAGCAAAGCGCGCAGTTTTTATGAAAAACATGGCGTGCAATTGATCGCCGCTGCGTATGAGGCGCATGAAGAGGCCGGTGAAGTGTCGCTGATGATCACCAAGCATTGTCTGCGTTTTTCTTTCAATCTGTGCCCTAAGCAAGCCAAGGGTGTGACCGGGGTGCAGGGGCAGGTCAAGGCTGAACCGATGACTTTAGTCACTGGTGAGGAAAGCTATACCTTGAAATTCGATTGCAAGCCCTGCGAAATGCATATCATCGGTGCCATGAAGCCGCACATCCTGCAGGCTGCGCCGCCTTCATCGGTGCCGTATGCGCCCGTGGTGTTTCACAAGAGCCGACCGGCCGCATAAAACCATGCCGCTCAGTCGGCTTATTTGCCGTGGTAATAACAGGCTTTGACGAAAGAGAAGTATTCGCGCAGCCAAGCGTTGAGGCGCACGCTTGGTGGCGTTGGCGCGCCGGCTGTTGCGACGCTGTGCCAGCCCGCTTGCTGGGCAATCCAGTAGGCGCGCGGCAAATGAAAATCACTGCTGACCAACATGATTGTGTCGCTCGCGACGATGCCGCGTGCGCCTAGCAAACGGCTGCTGTAAGCGAGGTTTTCGGCGGTGTTGCGGCTCGCGGTTTCAAGGATAATCCGCGCAGTCGCCACGCCGGCGGCGCGCAAGCTGTCGGCCATCACTTCGGCCTCACTGCAGGCCAAACCATCGTCGCGGCCGCCACTGACTATGATCCATGCCTGTGGCCAGCGTATAGCCTGCTGGCGCGCTAATTCCAGACGTGCCGCCAGCGTTGCCGATGGGCGGCATTCTGGGCTGCCGCTGCCGAGTACAATCAAGGCGCGCGGCGCGCTGTGCTCAGTGCGATCATGCGCGCCCTGTATGAATATAAAAAATAACAAGACACTGATGAGCCAAGCGATGAGGCCGGCTGCCCCCCAGTTCCACAAGCGACGATGCCAGCGCCGCGCGGCGCGCCATGTCGCTAAACGCTGCCGTTGCCAGTATCCCAGGCAGAGCGCCAGTCCACCCCAGAACGGCAGCCAAACGCCGAGGTGGCGGGTGCCGTTTGCCAGCAGTACGCTGCCATCCAAGAACAGAATCAGGCCAGTGACAAGAATGGCCGCACCGATACGGTGCTGAGGCAGTGTGCTGCTGTGGTTTGGCATAGAAAGACGAGGGTCTGTAGATGCGCCTCATGATACGGTAAATTGTCGCACTGTTACGCGTAGCGTAAGTTGGATCGATTCTTGCATTGATAAATTTACAAAACTGCAAGTTTGCATTTCCTTTATTTTTTTCGGCATTGAGTCCATCATGAAATCGCCCACCTCTGATTCCGACTCACCCAGGCAGAGCTTGAAAATTGTCGTCGTCACTACGCTCGAGCTGGCGCAGTCGGATGGTCGCCCGCTTGATGGTGCCGCCGTCGAGGCACAACGTGCACGCGCAGAGGCCTTGCGCAGCGGCTTACTGGAAGCCGGTTACGATATTCTTGCGGCGATTCCCGGCGATATGCATTTGATCGATCGCATTGCCATGCTGCAGCCCGACATGATCATCATCGATGCCCAATCGGATGCCCGCGATGTGCTGGAAGACTTGGTATTGGCCACGCGCGATGCGCCGCGACCGCTGGTGTTATTCACCGAAGCCGGTGAAGCCTCCGAGCTGGCAGCGGCGATGGCGGCCGGGGTATCGGCCTATGTGGTGGCCGGCTTACAAAGCGCGCGCGTGAAGCCGGTGCTGGAGGTGGCGATGGCACGTTTTGTGGCCGACCAAAAACTGCGCAATGAATTATCCGATACCAAAACCAAATTGGCCGAACGTAAAACCATCGAACGTGCCAAAGGCTATTTGATGCAACGCCACGGTCTCAGTGAGCAGCAGGCATTTGAGCGCTTGCGCCGCCAAGCGATGGAAAAAAATATGAAACTGGCCGAATTAGCCCAGCGCATTCTCGATGTGTCTGACTTACTCGGCTGAGTGGATTGATTGCACTGAGTTGGTGCGCAGCACTAAAGTGGTGCGAATTATTCTGAGTCCTTGCATTTTCAGTACTTTTTTGTTGGAGCAGTAACATGATGAATTCCGCGCAAACGCCGGCAGAAGATAGTGTGGTCGAGTTGACCGGCGTCAGCGCTGCCGCTGAGGCAGCGACACGGGCCGGTATCTGGGTCGCCGGATCGGATCGCCCGGAACAACGCACGGTGCGGGTCGGCTTCATGCCGTTGACCGATTGTGCCTCTGTAGTGATGGCCTCTTTGTTAGGCTTTGATAAAAAATACGGTATTGAGATCGTCGTCAGCCGCGAAGCGTCGTGGGCCGCGGTGCGCGACAAACTGTGCAATGGTGAACTCGACGCCGCGCAGGTTTTATACGGTTTGCTGTATGGCGTACACATGGGTATCAGTGGCCAGCAGAAAGATATGGCCGTGCTGATGACGCTCAACCACAATGGTCAAGCCATCACGGTATCGAGTAGCTTGGCCGCCAAAGGTGCCAGAGATGGTGCTGGGCTGGCCAAGTGCATGGCGCAGGAGCCGCGGCTCTACACGTTCGCCCAGACTTTCCCCGGTGGTACCCATGCCATGTGGCTACATTACTGGATGGCCGCCCATGGCGTCAACCCACAGACCGATGCCAAGGTGATTACCGTACCTCCGCCACAAATGGTGGCCAATTTACGACTGGGCCAGATCGATGGCTACTGTGCCGGCGCGCCCTGGAATCAGCGTGCCGTCGCCGATGGCATCGGTGTGACCGCCGCCACCAGCGCGCAAATTTGGCCCGATCATCCGGAAAAAGTACTCGGTGCCAGCGCAGAGTTTGCCGACCGTTGCCCGCATACGGCGCGCGCCTTGAGCGCCGCGATTCTGGACGCCAGCCGCTGGCTCGATGCCGCGCCGGCCAATCGCAGTCGTATGGCCAAGATCTTGGCTGGCAGCGACTATCTCAACACCTCGGTCGATGTCATCGATGCCGCGCTGCTTGGGCCGAATTCCAGCGCTGCGGATAGCGCTCACCATGCGCGCAACGAGATGAAGTTTTTCAACGATGGTGCCGTCAATTTTCCTTATCTATCGGATGGCATGTGGTTCCTGACCCAGCATAAGCGCTGGGGTTTGCTCAAGACCGATCCGGCTTATCTGGATGTCGCCAGCACAGTCAATCGCATCGATCTCTACCGCGAGGCAGCCAGTCTGGCCAAGGTTGCACTCCCGGCCAGCAGTATGCGCAGCAGTCGTTTGATTGATGGGCTTGTGTGGGATGGCAGTAACCCGGCTGCCTACGCGGCATCGTTTCCTATCGGTGCTTAAAAGACACAGCTGCAGTTCCTTGTTCTGCAGCTATTTCTTTGCAAAATCTCCTGTTGCCGATGATTCTCTGTTAAATTCAGGCTAGTATAATTAATTTATTTCTCGGCAACAATTTTTCAGTTCTGCCTCCACCTCTGACCACTGATGATGTAAGCGACCCATGCGCCTGCTGCACCTTACCCGCGGCATTACTTTTCGGCTCATTGCGATGGGCATCTTGTTCATTGTCGTTGGTAGTGTCATGCGCTATCAAATGGCCGCTAAAGTTCTGAGAGATGGTACGGTCGACGTGGTTTCTGGTCAGCAATTATCGCTGGCCAGCTATGTTGCTGACGATATAAACGGCAATATCGATGTGCGCAGGCAATTGCTGCTCAAGCTGGCGACTGATTTTCCATCAGCCTTGCTGCAACATCCGCAGCAATTGGAACAGTGGCTGGCCGTGCGTCACGATATTTCACCCCTGTTTTCACTCGGCTTGGTCATTTTGCCCTTGAGTGGAGTCGGTGCGCTATCCGACTATCCACAAATTCGCGGACGTCGCGAGCTCGATTTTCGTCAGCGTGATTGGTTTATCGCGGCGCGTGCGGGTAGCCTTTTTTATATCGGCAAACCAGCTATCAGCCGTACCGTCCACCGCGCTGTGGTCAATTTCAGTACGCCCTTGCGTAATCGCAGCGGCGATATCATTGCTGTGCTGATGGGGGCAAGCGAAATCGATAGTCCCGGCTTTCTTGATCTGATCGGCAAGCGTGGCATCGGCAAGACCGGTAGTTTCTTACTGATTTCGCCGCGCGATCAAGTCTTTGTCACCGCCAGTGATCCGGCATTGCGGCTGCAGCCCTTGCCCCTACACGGACGCAATCTGTTGCACGATAAGGTAATGCAAGGCTGGCGCGGGGCAGGTGTGACCATTAATGCCTACGGAGTAGAAACGCTGGCAAACGTCGTGTCTGTGCCAAGTGCCGGCTGGGTGGTGGTGGCGCAGATGCCGAGCGCCGAAGTGCTCAGCGCCTCTGATCGAGTTTGGCATGTATTCGCACGCAACAGCATCGTCTCGGCGGTTTTTCTCATCATCGCGCTCATTCTGGTACTCGGCTATTCCTTCGCGCCGCTACGCGCGGCGGCGCGGCAGATGCGCGCCATGGCCGATGGCAGCAGAGCGCTGTCGAGTTTGCCGGTCAGGCGGCACGACGAAGTAGGTGAAATGGTAACGAGTTTCAATTTGCTGGCAGCAAAATTACTCAAAACTGAAGAGCAGATGCATTACCTCGCCCATCATGACAGCCTGACCGGTTTGCCGAATCGGCGTGCTTTCATGCATGGGTTGCGCCAGAGCATAGCCTTGGCGCTTCGACAAAACCGCCAACTGGCCCTGTTGTATGTCGATCTTGATGGCTTCAAAGCGGTCAATGACCAGTATGGCCATGCGCTTGGCGACAATTTTCTCATCCAAGTTGCGCAACGTCTCAAGCATCTGGTGCGCGAAGCCGACCAGATTGGCCGGATTGGTGGTGATGAGTTCGTCTTGCTCATGAGTGATTGTGATGAACGCGCCAAGGCCGTCTTGATCGCCGAAAAACTGATTGCCGAATTGTCGCGCCCTTTCGTGCTTGATCAAGTGTTCGTGGTGGTCGGTGCCAGCATAGGCATTGCCATGTTTCCCGAGCAAGCGAATGAAATCGATGCTTTAATGATGCAAGCCGATGCCGCCATGTACGCCGCGAAACGCCGTGGTCGCAACTGCTATGAATTTGCTACTGGCGAAAGTACGCCGGCGGCCAGCTAAACCGTCTACCCCGAAAGGAGCGCCCATGCATCCGGCGCAACAACGTTTCAAGGTTCTTTGTGCCGGTATTTTCAGTCTGGTACTGGTGCTCGGGGTCGCGCGCTTCTCGTACACGCCGCTGCTGCCACTGATGCAACAGCAGGCCGGACTCGGCGTGGCTGCTGCCGGTTGGCTGGCTGCCTATAATTATGCCGGCTACCTGAGTGGCGCAGTGCTGGCGATGTTCGTCAGCGACTTGGTGCTCAAAGACCGCTTGTACCGCATTGGTTTGGTGCTGGCGGTGCTGAGTACGGTGATGATGGGCGTGAGCACGAATCTGCTGGTGTGGGGTGTATCGCGTTACTTGGCTGGCCTCAGCAGTGCCGCTGGCATGCTGTTCGGCACCGGCCTGATTCTCAATTGGTTGATACGGCATAATCATCGCAGTGAACTCGGCATTCATTTCGCCGGCATCGGCATCGGCATTGCTTTGAGTGCCGCGGTCGTGGCGCTGATGAGCCCGTGGTTTGATTGGCGCGAACAATGGTTTGCCTTCAGCGCGCTCGGCTGCCTGTTACTGATACCGGCGTGGCGCTGGTTGCCACCGCCGGATCGCAGTGACACCACCACCAGCGGCGAAAAAATGCTCGATCAAGTACCGGGACCTTGGTACCTGCGCATTTTCATGGCCGCGTATTTTTGCGCCGGCATTGGCTACGTGGTCAGCGCTACCTTCATCGTCACCATCGTCAACCACTTGCCAGGTTTAGCCGGGCAGGGTAATTGGGTATTTCTGGCCATTGGCCTTGGTGCAGCACCGGCTTGCATCAATTGGGATTTCATCGCGCGACGTACCGGCGAACTCAATGCATTGATTTTGGCCGCGCTGCTGCAAGTGTTGGGAATCTTGCTGCCGGTCATGGTTGGCGGCTTGCTCGCCGCGCTGATCGGTGCCTTGTTATTCGGTGGCACCTTCATTGGCATGGTCAGCTTGGTGTTGACCATGGCCGGCCGTTATTATCCTACTCGGCCTGCCAAGATGATGGGAAAAATGACTTTATCTTACGGCAGCGCGCAAATCATCGGCCCGGCAATGACCGGTGCCTTGGCGGCCGAATTGGGCAACTACAACGTCGGCTTGTATTTGGCCGCAGCCGTGATGCTACTTGGGGCGATGCTCTTGGTTTTGCTCAAATATGTGGAGCTGCATGAGCGGCGCACGCAGCAGCTTGGGTCAGTGTGACGAAAATGCCGAGGGGGAAGCGGCCGCGCTAGTTTAGCCCCTCGGTCTACTCATCGAAGAGTTTGACGACCGTGACATTGAGTGCCTCAGCCAGAATTTCTATGGCCGATAACGAAGGATTACGCTTGCCGCGCTCAATCCCGCTGATATAGGTTCTGTCGAATCCACAACTGTCGGCAAAGGTTTCTTGTGACAGTCCAGCTGCTTTTCTTAAAGCCCTGATACGGATTCCGAACGTGATGGATAAAGGTATTTTTTTCACACATTCATTAACTCATTTTGTGGCCTTAGCGTACAGGTACTAATCGTCACAAAGGTTTTTGATGAAGATTAATCGTAACATAAATGATCTTATGATGTTTTATCGTCACATTAAATGATTTTAAATGAAGATCGATCGTCACATCAGGATCAGTATCAGGCTTTAGTTTTTGCGTAAAAGCGACAAATTTTTTCATAAAAATTTGTCGATGCCGGAAAGTTGCGCCGTGGCTTTAATGAGACGCGTTAGCTTGAAGTCAGCTTGAAGTCAGCTGGAAAGAAAAAATACTTGTCGGGGGGCTAAGTGCAGTCGGCAGGATGATCCGGTATTCGAATCCTCGCCTGTGTGTGCAGGAATGTCTCAGTGTAGGCTTACTGATCGATTCAAGTTTGCGCCAAATCAATAAACGTGCGCGTTTTCGTGATCTATAGAGTTATTTCAGATGTTGAGCTTGACTGGAATTATGTGTCAAAATGCTACGCTGCGGCGACGCCTGCCGGCCTGAGCGCATATTTTGCTTCATCAGATTTTGCGCATGAAACCTCGGCCTTCAGAGGCTGTCGCAAAAGGGTTTTCAGTCGGCATCCTTAATCTAACTGGCAGACATGTCATTCCCCCGTGCTCTCGCCTCATCATTCCTGCGTAGGCAGGAATCGAGTGGCACGTCAGTGCCTTCAGGGTGAGAGGGTCGATCAAGGGCACTTTTTTTCTGTGAAATGAACACGTTCTGCTGCGCCTGAGCAGCACAGATATAAAGGGCGCGTACGCGCCACTGGATTGCCGCCTGCGCGGCAATGACGAATTGGGCGAATGGGTGGGCGCGTCCACGCCTCTTGGTATCGTAGAATGCGTATTCGGCAACGCGCCGTTTTTATTCCTGACCAGACCAGAAATTATGAACATCTCTCTCAACTGCCTGCCGCAAGGCTTGGACAACGCTGCCTGCAGCGATTTCATCGCCCGGACACCGTTGCCAGCTTGGCTGCCTGTGCTTAGCTACGTACAACAGCAATTTCAATTGCCTCAGGGCCAGTGGGAAAAAATCGCGCAAGCCAGCAATGCCTTGTTTTGCTTGAACGATGACGTGATCATCAAACTCGTGCCGCCCAATTGGCGTCGCCAAGGCGAGAAGGAAATACTGTTCGCGCCTATGCTTGAAGGCAAGTTGTCCTTGCGCACGCCCAGTTTGATCGGCAGTGCCGAAATTGATAACTGGCTATGCGTGATTTCGCCTCGCTTGGAGGGCGTGTTACTGGCCGATGTATGGCCAACTATGGAACTGGAACAGAAGCGCTTGATCATGCAGCAGACCGGACAAGTTATGCGCGAATTGCGCGCGCTGCCGGTCGATGAAAACAGTGCGATCAAGCCAGCGTGGCCGGCGTATCTTGATGATCTGCTTGCGAGCTGCTTGGCACGGCATCGCCGCAATAAAATGCCGGCCGGCTTGCTGGCCCAAGTACTGCCGTATATTGAGCGTAGCGGTGGGTTTGGCCAAGCCGGTGCCTTGCGCTTGATTCATATGGATATCCATCCAGGGAACTTGATGGCTAAACCAGAAGACGGGCGCTGGCGGCTCGATGGCTTGCTTGATTTCGGTGATTCTATCATCGGCAACACAGACCGCTTTGAGTTGTTGACGCCGATGATTTTCATGGCGCAAGGTAATCGATTGCTGCTCAAGACGCTGATTGAGGCTTACGGTGGTCTGGGCGCGCTCAGCGTGCCGGAGTTGCAGCGTCAGTTGACGGCATACATGTTGATCCGGCCCGATTGTGATGTCATGTTTTGCCTGCAGCAAGTTCCGGCCAGCGCGGCGCGTGACACGTGGGAGCAAATCGCTGCGCAAGTGTTTCCTATCTGACTAATCTCGGTATGTTCTTCTTGGCAGCAGTTTTGCTCCGTGTAAAATCAGTCAGCGGCTTGGCAGTCATGTGCGTTGCAGTATGCATAAGCGTGGAATCATTCGCCATTTTGAAGACGCTGACGACTTGATTCAAATTCCTCGTTTGTTCTTGCATTGCGCCAGCCGCCGCCGCCGCTTGTTCCACCAAGGCGGCATTTTGTTGGGTGATATCATCCATATCGATGACGGCTTCATTGACCTGTTCGATACCGGCAGATTGCTCGATACTGGCGGCGCTGATCTCGGCCATAATGTCGCTCAGCCGTTTGATGCTGTCCACCACCTCGGTCATGGTTGAGCCAGCTTGATTGACCAGTTTGCTGCCGACATCAACTTTTTCTACCGAGTCGTCGATCAGGGTTTTGATTTCTCTCGCGGCGGCCGCGCTACGCTGTGCCAAATTGCGTACTTCCGTCGCCACTACGGCAAAGCCGCGGCCTTGTTCGCCCGCACGGGCTGCTTCGACCGCAGCGTTGAGCGCCAAGATATTCGTTTGAAAAGCAATGCCATCAATCACGCTGATAATGTTGACGATTTTGCGCGACGAAGTATTAATCGCACCCATGGTGTTGACCACTTCCGCAACCACTTGGCCACCCTTCAAGGCCAGCTCAGACGAGCTTTGCGCCAGTTGGTTAGCCTGCCGTGCATTGTCTGCATTTTGGCGCACGGTGCTGGTCAGCTCCTCCATCGATGAAGCGGTTTCTTCGAGTGAACTGGCCTGTGATTCGGTGCGCGCAGACAGGTCCATATTTCCTTGCGCAATTTCGGTCGAAGCGGTGGCAAGACTCTCGGTGCCGGAACGCACTTCCGTCACGATGTTGACCAGACTGTCGCTCATATTCTTCAAGGCTTGCAATAAGCGCCCGGTTTCATCCTTGCCTTGAACCTGAATGTTCACGCTCAGATCACCCTTGGCAACTGCTTCTGCCAAGCTTAAGGCGATCTGAATCGGTGCAGTGATTGAGCGCGTTACCCAAGTGCCCATGAGTGCGGCCACAATCAAGGCCAGAATGCTGCCACCGATGATGCTGTCTTGGTTGAGTGCCCGCTGTGACTCCGCCTCGGCAGAGCGGATCACCAGTAAATCTCGCTCCGCTTTATCAAAATCGGCATGCAGTAAGCGAAATCCATCCATTGCTGCTTTGTCGCGCCCCTTGGCAAATTCGCTCACCAATTCGGCCACCGTGTGCTCGCCGCTAGCGATCGTTTTACGATAGGCAAACAGGGATTCGGCGACGCCTCTGAATTCCTGATGGCGTGCCTTCATATCACTTAAACGTCGTTGTTGACTCGGATTGTCGGCAGTCAAGTCTTTTGCTTCGGTCCAGGCTTGGTCGAAATTTTTCAGGCCAGCATTCCATGGTTCGAGAAAGCGGCTTTCACCAGACAGTAAATAACCACGGGCACCCGTTTCCATGTTGATCATCGCTGCGAGCATGCTGGTACCCGTTTCCAGTACGGCGTAAGTATGGGTGTTCCACTTCTCGGCCTTGGCCAAATTGGCCGCAGTGTAGAGTGCACACCCGCAGACTAACAGGAAGATGCCAATCACCGCAGCAAAGCCCATGGCAAGGCGCGTTCCTATGCGCATATTTTTGATATCCATACCGTTCTCCTTGAAAAATAATTGCCCATAAGACATGCTTATTTATTAAGTTTAGGTGTGCGTAAGGCGATTCGCAAGGACAAACAGTAGGGAGTGTTAATTTTTTTAACATAAATTAACAAATTTGCAATCATGCGCAGACCTAAATTAATCGCAGCGAGCAATCGGCAACGGTCAAGCTTTTTGTTCGGCAGATTCAAGCGGGGCGTCGATGTGCGCCCCAAAATAAGCAAATGCAAAAAAAATCGTTTATAGCGTTGAACTAATTTGATTTAATTCTCTCCTGCTTATTTTTTGCTGCGAGTCACTCGTTTTGCTTTTTGTAAAAGTGCAAATGATTTTGCAAGACAAGTTCATAAAAATTGATAAAAAAGAGGAACAGATGGAAACTCGCGCTTATTTTCGCCTCGTTGGCGTTTGTGCCTTAATTGCCAACGCTTCGGCCAGCGTGGCACAGGCTGCCGATGCAGATAACCGTAATGAGGATCTTGCCGCCGGTACCGTGATTGTCACCGGGACGCGTGATAGTGGAAAAAAAGTGCGCGACAGCATGACGCCAGTGATCGTCATCGGTGCCGAAGATCTTGCCAGTACCGGGAAAACCAATGTATTGGATGCCTTAAAAAGCTTAGTGCCATCGTTAACTACCCCAGCGGTTGGCTATGACGTCGGCGCGCTGGCGCGCACTTTTCAACTGCGTGGCTTAAGCCCCGGTAATACTTTGGTGCTCATTAATGGTAAGCGTCGACATGTCTCCGCCAGTTTGTATGCCGATTCCGATCCTGCACAAGGTTCGAATGCAGTCGATCTGGATTTCATTCCCTTAGCGGCGATCGATCACATTGAAATTTTGCAAGATGGTGCTGCGGCACAGTATGGCTCCGACGCGATTGCGGGTGTCATTAATATCATCTTAAAAAAATCTCCTACCGGTACCAGCGTGTCATTGCTGGGTGGTGGATACATTGATGGTGGCGGGCAGACGCAACAATTTGAGGCGAATAAAGGCTTTATCGTCGCTGACGATGGCATACTTAACCTGAGTTTTTCTGCGCACTACCATGGTTACTCGAATCGCAGCGGCGATAGTGGTGGCGTGCAAGCGGCCTTGGTACAAGGCGATCCGAAAAGCTCGGTGCTTACCGGTGCGTATAACTTTGAAAAGCCGATCACGCCGGATCTGACGTTCTACAGTTTTGCTACCGTAGCGCACCGAGATGCCCAAGCCAATGAAAATCCCCGTCAACCAGACGCCATCAGTCCAGCCGTCAATCTGCTGTATCCGAATGGTTTTACCCCGCAAGAAAAAGTCAGCGAGAATGACTTCGGGCTGACAGCCGGATTGAAAGGTATCACCAGCGACAAATGGAATTGGGACGTCAGCACTACCTATGGTCGGGATCAGGCCAAGTTAGAGAATATTCGTACCGTCAATCCTGATCTGCTCAATGATTTTGGCAATGCACAAAGTAAGTTTCGTGTTGGCTCGTTTACTTCCTCGGAGCTGACCACGAATGTTGATGTTCGCCGACCATTTACACTCGATGGTCTGTCAGGCCCTTTGCTGTTGGCTTTAGGATTGGAGAACCGCTACGAAACCTTCCGGATTGGGGCTGGCGAAGCCAATTCTTACTACTTAGGCGGCTCATCGGCTTTTCCGGGCTTTCAAAAAACTGACCAAGTGGATGCAACACGTAATAGCCTTGCTGCCTATGTGGATCTGACCGCGCATATTACTTCGCAATGGGAATTGGGTTTTGCGACGCGCGCCGAGCATTACCAACAGGTTGGCAATAAGGTGACGGGGAAATTGTCGACACGGTATGATTTCAGTCCTGCCGTGGCATTGCGCGCGACCTTGAGCAATGGCTTTCATGCACCAACATTGGCGCAGCAATATTACTCAGCAACGACGGTGACGACAGGTTTTGCACAAGTTCAATTGCCGCTCGGTTCGGCTGGTGCGAACGTGCTTGGGGCGCCCAATTTGAAACCGGAAACCTCAAAGAACATCAGTGTCGGGCTGGTTGTAGAGCCGGTAAAAGGCGTCCATGCCACGATTGATGCCTATCAAATTAATATCAATAACCGCATCATCGAGTCAGCCTCCATCTCCGGACAATTAGCGGCAGCAGCGGTAGCCGCAAATGGTGCAGCGATTCCGGCTGGCGTACCAAGTGGCAGTGTTTCCGCGGCCTTTTTTACCAATGGTGTGGATACCAAAACGCAGGGTATTGATGTCAGCATAGACACAATCAGTCGTTTCGGCGCGCTCGGCAGCATTAAGTGGATAGTCAACGGTGGCTACAACAAGACCACGATTGAACATATATCGGCAGCACCCGCAGCACTGCAAGCGGCGGGACTTTCTCTGGTTGATCCGGTGCAGAGATCGAATCTGACTACCGCTACACCTCGTGGCAAGGCTTCCATCGCCGCCATTTATACTAAAAATGACTGGGAACTGACGCTGCGCGAAACGGTGTATGGCAAAACCAGCCAAGTACAAGGATATGCTCCTGGGCCATATTTTACTTATAATACCGATGTCACTTATATCACCGCGGTAGACCTTGGCTATAGTTTTTCAGATCACTTGAAAGTCAATTTCGGTGCAGATAATCTGTTGAATAAGTATCCAACAAAAATGCCGGCTTCGGTGTACCAAAGTCTTAACTACGATCAGTATTCCCACGTTTCCCCGTTTGGCGTGAACGGTGCGTATTACTATGCCAGAGTCAGTTATGCTTTTTGAGCTTAAAAGTTATTCAAGAATCGTGAAGGATGTCAATTTATGCTGCCAAAAATAACTATATTAGACGGTGGAATGGGGCGCGAGCTGTTAAAAATCGGCGCGCCGTTTCGCCAGCCAGAGTGGTCGGCCTTGGCTTTGATGGAAGGGCCGCAGTATGTTCGGCAAGTCCATGATGCGTATATTGCGGCGGGCGCAGCACTCATTACCACGAATAGCTACGCCCTGGTACCCTTCCATTTGGGTGAAGAGGTGTTTACTGCGCGAGCGGGCGAGCTGGCCAGCTTGGCGGGTCGTATCGGGCGCGAGGCCATTGGTGCGGCCATTGGTGCGGCCAATGCGGCGGCCAATGCGGCTGGAACGATTCAACTCGCTGGCTCCTTGCCGCCACCATTCGGCTCGTATCGGCCAGATTTGTTTAACCCAACTGATGCGGCGCGCATTCTCAATCCTTTAGTCGCAGGGCTGGCACCATTTGTCGATGTGTGGTTGGCGGAGACGCAGGGATCGACTCAGGAAGCCTGGGCGATCAAAGCGGCGATCGATCAAGTATCGGCGCGGCCATTCTGGTTGTCGTTTACGCTCGAAGATAGCGAGCACCATGCGGTTACAGAAGGAACACTGGCACCGACTATCCGCTCGGGTGAGTCGGTGACAGAGGCGGCGCGTACCGCGCTGGCGCTGGGCGTCAAAGCTTTGCTGTTTAATTGCAGCCATGTCGGCGTGATGGCTGCGGCAGTGCGCGATGCTGCTGCGGTATTTGCCGAAGTCAGTGCTGAGCATAGACCGCAAATTGGTGTGTACGCCAACGCCTTTGCTCCGCATTATCATGCTGAGGATGCCAACGATGGTTTGAGCGAATTACGTGATGACTTGGACCCATCGGAGTACCTGAAGTTTGCGCAGCAATGGCGTGATGCCGGTGCAACGATCGTCGGTGGTTGCTGTGGCATTGGGCCTGATCACATTGCAGCGCTGGCGTCCTCGTTACCGGGCAAGCAGTGACTTTTTTTGCTTCAGAAGCGAGGTCAAATCATGAGCGCCGAACCCTGCTCAAAGGTTTGACTAGCCTCGCTGTTTCTGGTCTTGCACCCATGCTGGAGCAGGCCGCGAATGGTACGAATGCTGCCAATACCCCTAAAAAGGGTGGGCATCTACGCCTGGGAATCGATAATGCTTCCAGCACTGATCGTCTTGATCCAGCCAGCTATGTGGAAATGTATGGATTTGTCGTTGGTGCGCAATTATTTAATACCTTGATCGAACTCAATGAGTCCGGCGGTTTGCGTCCTTCACTGGCGCTGAGCTGGGAAGCGCGAAAAGGCGCGAAGGAATGGATCATCAAGCTGCGCAAGGGCGTCGAGTTTCATAACGGTAAGCCGTTGACGGTACAAGATGTCATTTATTCGCTCAATCATCATCGCGGTGCCAATTCTGCTTCGGCCGCCAAAGTGTATTTGGATTCAGTACTCACGCTCAAAGCGACGGCAATCGATGAACTGACGATTATGCTTAAGCAGGGCAATGCCGATCTCCCTTATCTGCTCACCGATGTGCATTTTGGTATAGGCCCGGATGGCAGTAATTTTGATAAAGGCATCGGTACCGGTGCTTATGTGTTGGAAAATTTCCAACCGGGAGTGCGCACCTTAACCCGTCGCAATGCCAATTATTGGGATGCCGAACGCGCTCATGTGGATTCGGTAGAGACGATTGCTTACAACGATAGTACGGCTCGTATCGCCGCGCTGTTGAGCGGTAGAATTCATGTCGTCAACCGCATCGAGCCGCGTTTGTTTAAACGGGTTTCGGCATCGAATAAGATCAATGTGCATCGCTCCAAGGATTCGGAAATCTTTACATTCCCAGGCTTGTCTGACCGCGCACCGTTTAATAATCAGGATGTACGATTGGCGCTGAAGTATGCGCTGAACCGACCGCAAATACTGAAGTCTGTTCTTGCTAACATCGGCTCCATCGGTAACGATCAGCCGATTGTGCCGTCTAACCGTTATTTCGCAGCTGATCTTGCGGCCACTCCCTATGATCCGGAGAAAGCGGCCTTTCATTGGAAAAAATCGGGATACAGCGGCAAGTTGCTGCTGTCGGTTTCTGATGCCGGTTTTTCCGGTGCGGTCGATGCGGCGCAATTGTTTCAGGCCAGCGCACAAAAAGCCGGTATACCCTTGGAGCTGGAACGCGTTCCCGCCGATGGTTACTGGGAAAATATTTGGCTGAAAAAATCCTTTGTAGCATCGAACATCAGCACGCGCTCGACCGCCGATGCGACCCTGTCTTTATTCTTTGCCGCAGGGGCGGCCTGGAATGAAACGGCATGGAACAACGAGGGCTTCGAGTCGCTGCTGCGCGCAGCCAGAGCGGAGTTGAATGAAGCAAAACGCACGCAGATGTATCATGATATTCAATTTCTGATTGCCGGGCAAGGCAGTGAAATTGTGCCGGTCCGTTCCGATGGCCTCGACGCCAGCAGAGCGAACGTCGGCGGATTTACCGTTGTTCCGGGTTTAGCCATGAGTGGTTTGAAAGTTGCCGAAAAAGTTTGGTTAGAGAGTTAGATTTCAAAATGAAAACCATCGCTGCTCTGATAGCACGTCACATCTTGTCTGCAGTGCTGCTGTTGCTGCTTGTTTCAGTACTGATTTTTGCTGGCACGCAAATGCTGCCAGGGGATGTGGCGACGGCAATGTTGGGGCAATCTGCCACACCTTCGGCCATTGCCGCGATTCGTGCCGAACTCGGACTCAATGAGCCGGCATTGTTACGCTATGCGCTGTGGTTGAGCGGATTGATGCATGGTAACTTTGGTGTCAGTTATGCCAGCCACCAGGATATTGCCAGCAGCATAGGACTGCGACTCGGCAATACGGTATTCCTGGCGGGCATGACTGCGCTACTGGCGATTCCGCTGGCACTGGTGTTGGGGGCAATTTCCGTTTTGAATAAAAATGGTATTGCAGATCGTCTGATCACCACCGTCACCCGCGGCACGGTTGCCCTGCCTGAATTCTTTGTCGGCTATCTGCTCATCATGTTTTTTTCGGTGCAATTAGGCTGGTTCGACAGCAGCGCGACAGTTTTCCCAGGTATGTCGCTGATGCAACGTCTGGAGGCCATTTTGTTGCCAACGATCACGCTGGTGTTGGCGGTTCTCGGTCATATGATCAATATGATCCGCGCCGCCTTGCTCAATATCTTGTCGGCACCGTATATCGAAATGGCCCGTTTGAAGGGATTGAGCCGTGCGCGCATAGTCTGGCATCACACTTTACCCAATGCCTTGGCACCGATCATGAATGTCATCGCTATTAACTTGGCCTATTTGTTGGTGGGCGTGGTGGTGGTGGAAGTGGTGTTTGTTTATCCGGGAATGGGGCAGTATATGGTCGACAGTGTGATCAAACGTGATATCCCGGTGGTGCAGGCCACTGCGCTGATTTTTGCTGCCATCTACATTGGTTTGAACCGTTGCGCCGATATCGCGATACTGTTGAATAACCCGCGCTTGAGGTATCCACGCTGATGAAGCTACCCCGTCTGACCATTGCCGCAGCTCTTGCTTTGAGCATCTTAGGGGCCGTGCTGGCAAGCGCATTGTTTGCGCCTTTGCTGGCACCCTATGCGCTCAATGAAGTGATAGGCACGAGTTGGGATCCTCCTTCTGCGGAGGCTTTGCTGGGTACCGATAACCTTGGGCGCGACTTGCTGTCTCGCTTGATTTGGGGCGCAAGAGTGACCCTGCTGATCGCCTTTGTTGCCACGGCGCTGGCATTTCTGATCGGCGGAGTGAGCGGGTTTGTCGCCGGGCTGTATCGCGGAAAAATTGATGTGGTTTTGAATCAAGTCAATGATTTGCTGATGGCAATCCCTTCCCTGATTGTCGCCTTGGTGGTGTTGACCATCTTTCCCAGCAGCCTTACCTTGATCATCACCGTCATGGCGGTGTTGGATTCGACGCGGGTATTTCGGATCAGTCGCTCTCTGGTGCTCGATGTGACGGCGATGGATTACGTCGAAGCTGCCAAGCTGCGTGGTGAGGGCAGTGCGTCGATTTTATGGCGCGAGGTGCTGCCGAATGTATTTGCGCCCTTGTTGGCCGAATTCGGTCTGCGTCTCGTATTTGCCATTTTGTTTTTGTCGACGCTCTCTTTCTTAGGTTTGGGCGTACAACCGCCATCGAGCGATTGGGGCGGCTTACTGAAAGAAAATAAGGACGGCATCGTGTTCGGTGTGTGGGCCGCCTTGAGTCCGGGGATTGCAATTGCTGTTCTGGCTATTTCGATTAATATCGTGGTCGACTGGTGGCTAGACTGGACGCAGCGCAGTAGCAGAGGGGGCCAGGATGTCTGACACCTTATTAGCATTTAACAATGTATCGATTGTCACGACGCAAGGAAAAACCTTAGTCGATCAGGTTTCCTTTGTTTTGCCAAAAGCCAAAGTGCTGGGATTGATAGGCGAATCCGGCGCTGGTAAATCGACTCTAGGCATGGCGGCGTTGGGCTACTTCCGCGAGGGGCTGAAATTATCTGCGGGAGAAATTGTCTTCGACGGGCGCACGATTTCTTCCTTGCCCGAAGCAGAATTGACGCAATTGCGTGGAAGCCGAATTGCGTATGTTGCGCAATCTGCTTCCAGCGCTTTTAATCCCAGTTTCACACTCGGTGAGCAGGTCATTGAAACCGTGGTGCAGCATGGCATCTTAAGCCGTGCGCAAGCCTTGGAGAGAGCCGAACAACTGTTTGCTCTGCTCGGTCTGCCGCAACCACGCCAGTTTTTACAGCGTTACCCGCATCAAGCCTCGGGAGGTCAGTTACAACGGGCAATGATCGCCATGGCCTTGTGTCCGCAACCTGATTTGATCGTCTTTGATGAGCCGACCACAGCCTTAGATGTGACAACCCAAATCGGGGTGTTGCTGGCAATGCGTAATGCCATCGCTGCTACCGGTGTGGCTGCTTTATATATCAGTCACGATCTGGCAGTCGTGACACAAATTGTCGATGACATCTTGGTGCTGCGGAATGGTAAGGCGCTGGAATATGGCTCGCTGGCCCAAATCATCAACCGTCCGAGACACGACTACACGCGCCAATTGGTACAAGTGCATGCCAGAACAGCCGCAGTAGCGACCAAAGCCAGTGCACCTCTCCTATCCATGCGTGCGCTCAGTATGCGCTATGCGACCGGTGCGACGGTACTCTCGGAGGTGTCGCTGGAATTGCCGGCCGCGCATACTCTGGTGCTGGTTGGCCAGTCCGGCTCAGGGAAGTCGACGCTAGGTCGGGTGCTGTGCGGGCTGAATGCGGCCACGCATGGCGACATCGTATTTCACCAGCAAGCTTTAGCGCCTTTGATTCAAGACCGTAGTCAGGATGATTTGCGCCGGATACAGTTGATTCATCAATTGCCTGATCTGGCCTTGAACCCGCGTCATACGGTCGCCGAAATCATCGGACGTCCTCTATCCTTGTACTGGGCGAACAGCCGCACGCAGAGAGCGGATAGGGTGGATGAACTGTTGTGCCAAGTCGATCTTGATCCTGGCTTGCGCAATCATTATCCGGCCATGTTATCGGGCGGCCAAAAACAAAGAATTTGCATCGCCCGCGCCTTGGCGGCTGAGCCGGAAGTGATTGTCTGTGATGAGCCGACCTCGGCACTCGATCCACTCGTGGCTCAAGGCGTGCTGAAGTTGCTCGCGCGTTTGCAGCGTGAAACCGGCGTGTCTTTGCTCTTCATTACCCATGACATCGCGATCGGGCGCGCCATCGCGCATACGATAGCGGTGCTGCATGAAGGAAAAATCATCCGATACGGCGCTCCGGAGATAGTCTTGTCGCCGCCGTTTGACCGCGTCACAGATCAACTTTTATCCGCAGTGCCGGAAATGAAAATCGGCTGGCTTGATCAATGGGTAGCACGCAACTCTTCTGAGCTGGTTTGATGCCAAGCGATGCTCGGATGTATTCCGCGCATCGCTGATACCCAACAAGCTGCTATTTTTTTGACGTGGCGGATTTTTCAATTTCGATGCGCCATTCTGCCCCGGATTGAATATGGTATTTCCGAGCAAAGTCGCCCTGATTAATGGCTAAAGAAAAATTTAATAAACTGTTGATGTAAGCGACTGGCTTACCAGTTTTTACGCCGCCAAAAGAATTTTCAAACGGAACAGTTAAGCTGGCGATTTGATTATCTTTACGGAAGATAGTCAGACTGATTTTATCTCCTGCGTGGATAGACAATTGATCTAACAATGACTTCGGAATATTGGTCCAGACATTGCCATAATTGACGTCCAACACAGGTATATTGCCACGCAAGGTATTGCCTGAGCGGTCGGCTTGTTGGTAATTGATTGTGACTAATGTTGTTGGATCAAGTAAGGGACCGAGCTGATCAAACTTGATGATCTCGCCCGCCAGTCTGGCACCGGTATAGGCGTAAACGTCGCGACCATGGAAGGTATAGCTGTCTGCGGAACCCGGCAAGCGATTGATTTTTTCATCGATTTCCCGTATCTCGGCAATGCCATCACGCTCGGCGATCAAGGTATATAGACCATTGTTCGGGCCGACAAAGTAGCGACCGTTCTTGGTTTTCAAGACGATAGATTTGCGCTCCGTACCCACGCCTGGATCGACCACGGTAACGAAAACCGTGCCCTCTGGCCAGTAGTTGGCGGTCTGATATAAGCGATAGCCGGCGGTCCAGATATCGTAGGTCGGTATCTGATGGCTGAGATCGGAAATATTTAATTGCGGATCAACGCCAAATGCCACCCCGCGCATGGCAGACACGGCACCATCGGCTTGTCCAAAATCAGTCAACAAGACCAGTGGTGTGCGTGCTTGTGCGAAAGCACACGTGGCTGCCAACGCAGCGAATAAAACTATTTTTTTGGTAATTTTCATGGGCGAGTAAGTTAAAAAAATCAGTCGGTTTCCTGGTTCACACTATATGTGATTTGCTCGAAAGATATAGAATAGTTTTGACATATACATATGCTTCCCTAGACCGACTGGCAAAACCATTCGTTTGCTATAATTTGGCAGAATCGATTCTACCCTCACACACCCGTCAACAGGGAAGCCGCCGATGCCGCAATTTGAGATTGATATGCAGTCGCCACCGCCGCAAAACTTTGCTCGAGCGAGGCTAGAGCTTGGCATCTCGGCGACGGGACGCCTGTATCTGGAAGTGCTGGCGACTGACACCGCACTTCTTTCCCCGGTCGCCATGACCCGAATTCATCAAGCGTTTGAACGCAGCGGCGCTAGCGGTTTGTTGCACTTGGGAGCAAGCGAATTAACGAGTCCCTTGCCGCCGTCGCTTGCCTTCTGGCGTGAATTTGCGCATCTGTTTATGACGCGGCTGTGCCTGGTTCCCGATTTGACTGAGCAATGGGCGAGCGTGGAGTTGGCCGTACCGTCTCCTGAATTTGAACAGCTGCTATCCGGCATGCCACCCATGCTGGGGGCCGAATACTTGGATCTCGACCGTCTGGCGCTGTTCTGGGCGAAATTACATGGCGTGGCAAGGGATGAAATTGCTGCCGAGCATGGCAACGTCCAGCAATGGCTGAGCCAAAAGCACACAAGTTGGAACATCGTCGGCAGGGTATGTTTTCACCTTGCTGAAAATAAGAACAGTGAAGACATGCCGTTCGCTTTTCTTGCCACCTATGCGACGGGGGTGTCACAACAAGCGCAAATCCGGCATTTGCCGCTCGGGCGCGCACTGCAAGAATATGCCGGCAACGAAAATCGCGATGCGCTGTTGCGCTTGTTGACGCCGGTGCATAGGGCTTCGGAAGCCAGCCCATGGTTGAAATCCTTGGTCGATTCCGGCGCGATATTTCATCCGATCGCATGGACACCGCACGACGCCCATCAATTTTTACAAAATATTCCACTCTTTGAGGCCCACGGCATCGTGGCGCGCATCCCCGATTGGTGGAAGCCGCGCAATCCTCCACGTGCGCAAGTGAAGGTCAGTATCGGACAGCGCGCGGTCGGCTTGGGGCTGGATGCCATGATGGACTTCGATATTGCTTTATCGCTAGATGGAGAAGAAATCTCAAGCCAAGAATGGCAGCAATTACGAGCCGCAGGCTCCGGCCTTGTGCGTATGAAAGGGCACTGGGTCGAGCTAGACTTGGCGCAACTCGATAGCGTGCTGGCACATTGGAAAAAAGTGCAAGCTAGTGTGGACCATGGAGGGCAAGGCGTTTCTTTTCTTGAGGGCATGCGACTCTTGGCCGGTGCTGCAGTGGCTGGCGATGCCCAAGCCGGCTTAGCAGCATCAACGGCGGCATGGTCTGACGTTGTTGCCGGGGAGTGGTTGGGCGACGTGCTCGACGGCTTGCGTCATCCGCGCGGTGAGGCGCATCCCGGCACCGATCTGAAGGCGCAACTACGATCCTACCAGCAAGACGGTATGCGTTGGCTATGGTGGTTAAATTGCCTGGGTCTGGGCGGTTGCTTGGCCGACGATATGGGGCTCGGTAAAACCATACAAGTGATTTCCCTTTTGCTTCTAGCCAAGCAAGGAGGCGATCCCGGCCCGCATTTATTGGTCGTGCCGGCCTCGCTGATTGCCAACTGGCAATCTGAACTTGATCGCTTCGCACCCAGCTTGCGCATCTTCATTGCGCATCCGTCGGCAATACCAAGCAAAACCCTCACGACGCTGGGCGCAGAGCAACTGACTTCGGTCGATGTCGTCATTACCAGCTACGGTACGCTGATTCGTCTGGCATGGCTAATCGAAACACCTTGGGCTGTGGTCGTGCTCGATGAAGCGCAGGCGATCAAAAACCCTGCAGCCAGACAGACGCTGACGGTAAAAGCCTTAAACAGCCGGGTGCGCTTCGCTCTCACCGGCACACCGGTGGAAAACCGCATAGGCGATTTATGGTCGCTGTTTGATTTTATTTGTCCCGGTCTGTTGGGGACTGACAAAGCCTTTGCGCGTTTTGTGCGTCGGCTGGAACAAAATGAGGGTGATCATGCGCCAAACTATGCGCCCTTACGTAAGCTCGTTCAGCCCTATATTTTACGACGCTTGAAAAGTGACAAGCGCATCATTGCCGATTTGCCTGATAAGACCGAAGTCAAAGCCTACTGCGCTCTTTCAAAATTGCAGTTGAGCTTATATCAAGATGCGGTAGATGCGCTCGCCAGTCAAATTACACATGTCAACGGCATTGCCCGACGCGGTATCGTGCTGGCTTTCCTGATGCGCTTGAAACAAATTTGCAACCATCCATCGCAATGGCTGGGCGATGCTACTTATGCAGCGGCAGACAGCGGTAAGTTTGCGCGCTTGCGCGAGATTGCCGAACAGATTGCTGGGCGTCAGGAAAAACTTATAATATTTACCCAATTTCAGGAAATGACCGGACCCTTGGCCGAGTTCTTGCAGAATGTGTTTGGACAAGCTGGATTGGTGCTGCACGGCGCGACGCCCGTTAAGTCGCGCAAATCATTGGTAGAAAAGTTTCAGCAAGAATTGGGACCGCCGTTTTTCGTGCTCTCGATCAAGGCTGGCGGTACCGGACTGAATCTGACGGCGGCGTCCCACGTGATTCATTTCGATCGCTGGTGGAATCCGGCGGTCGAAAATCAAGCGACTGACCGAGCTTACCGGATTGGCCAGAAAAAAAATGTGCTGGTGCATAAATTTATTTGTCGCGGCACAGTGGAAGAAAAAATTGATGCACTGATCGAAGCCAAGTCAGGCTTATCGAAAGAGCTGCTTGAGGGCGGGGGAGAAATGTTGCTTACCGAAATCAGCAATGAGGAATTGCTGCGTCTGGTCGCCTTGGATATCAAGAGTGCGATGGACGACTAAAAAATCGATAAAGGAGCGAAGATGGGACAGCGTTATGGCGCTTGGGGGCCTTATATCTCGGTTGCAGAAAGACGGCGTCAGGCCGAGCGCGTGCTGGCATCGTTGAGAAAAAAAGGGCGCAACTGTCAGCCAGTGGTGGTGGAGGGGCGCGCCATCGCTCGCAGCTTTTGGGGTAAAAAATGGTGCGAGAACTTGGAAGCATATAGCGATTATGCGAATCGTTTGCCGCGCGGACGTAGCTATGTCCGCAACGGTTCGGTGCTCGACCTGCAGATTGTGGAAGGAAAAATCAGCGCGCTCGTTTCCGGTGCGCATGTGTATGAAGTCAGCATCAGCGTCCAGCCGCTTGAGAAAACGCGCTGGAAAGCGGTGCTTGAACAATGCGCAGGCAAGCTGGCGTCCTTGCTGGAACTATTGCAGGGCCGCATATCGGAAGAGGTCATGGAGTTGGTTAGCCGTCCCCAGAGCGGCCTGTTCCCGGCACCCAAGCAGATCAGCTTACGCTGCAGTTGTCCCGACTCGGCGTCGATGTGCAAACATATCGCGGCGGTGTTGTATGGCGTCGGCACTCGCTTCGATAGCCAGCCGGAACTATTGTTTCGTTTGCGTCATGTTGACCCGAGTGAGTTGATCCAGCAAGCCGGTAGTTTATCCGCGCTGTCGACGAGCATGCCTGGCGGAAAGCAGAGCCTGGACAGTGCAGATTTGTCGGCTTTGTTTGGGATTGATCTGGAGCCATCGCCGCTCACGACTGCGGCTGCACCTACGCCATCGCAAGCTGCGTCTGGTTCAAGCCAGAAACCGCCCGCAAAGAAAACTGGCGCAGCTGGTGCGGTGCGCGCCAAAACGATTACAGCCAAACAACTTGAGGCGCGCGGCATCGCGCCACACATCCGGTATCGCTGGCTCGAATCCGGTGTCTTACTGCGGACCGAACAGCGCGGGGTATATGGGGTGACGAAAAAAACTGAGCCGTACATCGAACAATATCGCCGCGCGACAGGACTGACGCGGGTGCTGTCCTGAACTCTTGGTAGTGATGGCGGTCTGATTAAGAATTCACCATTTCAGGTTCTATGGTGGGTATTAAATAAATTCTTATTCAGTCAGGAGTTTTCCAATGAGCAAAACTATTTTCATTACAGGCGCTTCTGCCGGGCTGGGGCGCGCCACGGCCTTATTATTTGCCAGCAAGGGATGGAAAGTCATCGCGACCATGCGCACGCCGCAGAAAGAGCTTGAACTTGGGCAAGTTCCAGGCATCACGTTGTCAGCGCTGGACGTGACAAACATCGACCAGATCAAGGCAGCAGCGGCGGCAGCGCTGGCGGCAGGGCCGATCGATGTACTGTTCAATAATGCCGGATATGGGCTGGCCGGCGCATTTGAAGCGGCCAGCGATGAACAACTGGTCGATGAGATCGATACCAACCTGTTAGGGCCGATGCGCGTCACGCAGGCATTCTTACCGGCCATGCGCGAGCAGCGTAGCGGCACGATTATCACCACCACCTCAATCGGTGGGTTGCTGACTTTCCCGTTTAATGCCGTCTACCACGCGACAAAATGGGGCTTGGAAGGGTGGAACGAGAGTCTGGCGTTCGAGCTGGCGCCGTTTGGCATCCGCGTACGAACCATCGCACCAGGACGCATCTCCAGCGATTTCGCCGGCCGCTCGCTGGTGTTTACCCCGCATCCCGCATACATGGAGGCAATCAACAAAACCATGGCCGGGTTTACCTCGACAAATGATTCAGTCAGCGGCTCCACGCCGGAACAAATCGCGCAAGTGGTGTGGGATGCTGTCAATGACACCAGCGATCGTGTTACCTTCGTGGCCGGTGAAGATGCCCAGGCAAACTACGCCAGTCGACTCGAGATGGGAATTGATCCTTTTCGTGCCAGCATCAGGAAGAAGTTTTTACCAAGTTGAGCCGGGATTTTTACCGATATACGGCAAGCAGGGAGCGCCGATGGCAGGCTATGGCGGATGTCATCGGTGCCGCTCGTGGTGGACGCTACTTGCCGTTTTATGTCTTTTTCCCACGATCATCAAAAATCTGACTAGGGTTTGAAACCCCGGCCTTCAGAGGCTGTCGCAAAAGCCTGATGGACGTTTTTTAAAC